>JBOGEK010000175.1:0-3604 GCA_050743645.1 Acidothermaceae bacterium | reverse complement strand
CCGCTGACCGGGCCCGCGTCGCTCGTGAACGTCGAGGCGCGCAACCTCGCTCGATGCCACACCTGCGGCAGCGAGCACGTCACCTCGATCGGAATGATGCTGACCGACGGATCGCGCGTGCACTTCGCGTCGTGCCACCGCTGCGAGAACCGGTGGTGGTTGCAGGACGGCGAGCAGCTCAGCTTCGACAGCGTCATCTCAAAGACCCGCAAGATCGCCTGACCCGCAAGATCGCCTGACCGCGGAGGTTCACGGCGGTCGCCAGCTGGATAGGCTCGGCACGCCGGCACGTCGCCGGCCCTGCGAGCCGCGTCCCGAGCGGATCCGCCGCGGGCCTGTCGAGCGAGGGGCAGCGAGGCCAGGTGCGCGACCTTTCAAAGATCGTCAAGGCGTACGACATTCGCGGGGTCGTCCCCGACGAACTCGACGAAGAGACCGTCAGGGCCGTCGGTGCAGCGTTTGCCTACTTCACCAAGGCGCCGAAAATCGTTGTGGCGCACGACATGCGCGAGTCGTCGGGCCCGTTCTCGCGTGCCTTTGCCGAAGGGGCCACGAGTCAAGGCGCTGACGTCGTCATCGCCGGACTCGCGAGCACCGACCTTCTGTATTTCGCCGCCGGCCGGCTCGACATGCCGGGCGCGATGTTCACGGCGAGCCACAATCCGGCCAAGTACAACGGCATCAAGCTCTGCCTCGCCGGTGCGAAGCCGGTGGGCCAGGAGACCGGCTTGAACGAGATCCGTGACCTTGCCCAAAACGGCGTGCCTGCCTACGACGGCGAGCCGGGGAAGGTCACCGAACGCGAACTCGTCGACGACTATGCGACTTTCTTGCGCGAGCTGGTCGACCTGTCGAACATCCGGCAGCTGAAGGTCGTCGTCGACGCGGGCAACGGGATGGGCGGCTACACGGTTCCGCACGTGCTGAAGGATCTCCCGCTCGAGGTCGTGCCGATGTACTTCGAGCTTGACGGGAATTTCCCCAACCACGAAGCAAATCCGATCGATCCGAAGAACCTCGTCGACCTGCAGGCAAAGGTGCGCGAGACGCAGGCTGACATCGGCCTTGCCTTCGACGGTGACGCCGATCGGTGCTTCGTCGTCGACGAACGCGGAGAAATCGTTGCGCCGTCGACGATTACCGCGCTGGTCGCCGTCCGCGAATTGAAAAAGTCTCCCGGCGCGAGCGTCATCTACAACCTCATCAGCTCCAAAGCGGTGCCCGAGATCGTGCGCGAGAACGGCGGCAACCCGGTGCGCAGCCGCGTCGGGCACTCGTTCATCAAGGCGACGATGGGCGAGACCAACGCGGTTTTCGGAGGTGAGCATTCGGCGCATTTCTACTTCCGCGATTTCTGGCGGGCCGACTCCGGCATGCTGGCGGCGCTGCACGTGCTTGCCGCACTGGGTGAAACTCCTGAAGGCACAACGCTTTCTGGCCTGCTCGCCGAGTACACGCGTTACGTCGCGTCCGGTGAAATCAACTCCACGGTTGACGACCAGACCGCAACTACCGACAAGATCAGGCAAACCTACGCGGGCAAACCTGGTGTCGAACTCGACGAGCTTGACGGTCTGACGGTCACCGCGCCTGATTGGTGGTTCAACCTGCGCGCGTCGAACACCGAACCATTGCTGCGCCTCAATGTCGAAGCCGACGACCAGGCAACGCTCGATCGGGTTCGCGACGAGGTACTCGCGCTCGTTCGCGGCTGACGTAGGAGGCAACATGAATCTCGACCCGTCGTTGCTAGAAATCCTGGCGTGCCCGGCCTGCCACACCTCGCTGAGCGTTCAGCGACTGCCCGATCCGCCGGAGGGCGCCGACCCCGAAGAGCTGGTCTGCGGCAATCCTGACTGCCGCCGCGCGTATCCCGTGCGCGACGACATTCCGGTGCTGCTCGTCGACGAAGCGCGGGTGTTGCCGCCAGGCCGGTCCGGCGAAACCGCGAGCTAATGGAACTCCAGCTCGACGAGCAACTGCTCGACGATCCCGAGCGACTCGCCGCCGCCGACCCGAGTGGCATGCTGCGCATCGTTGCGAGTTCGGGCGCACAGGTTCGGGAGGCCGCAACCTACGCGGCCGAAGCGGGCGTCGAAACCCTTGCCGGTGAACGCCCGCGCGCCGTGGTGTTGTCTGCAGTCGGTTCGAGTGCGGCGTGTTGTGAGGTGCTCAGCGCGCTCGTCGCCGACGACGTCCCGATTCCGGTCGTCGAGGCGTCCGGTCCGGGCCTGCCGCGTTGGGTCGGCCCGCTCGACTTGATGATCGCGATATCGCGGTCCGGCACCGCGCGGCCCACCATGGAGGCGGTCGCCGAAGCGGGCCGCCGCGGCTGCCGCGTCGTTACGATCGCGGGTGCGGGATCGCCGCTGGCCGGCCTTTCCGACCGCGTGCACGGCCTGCAGTTGCCGGTAGACAAGGCCGCGCGCCATACCCGGGCGAGTTTGTGGTCGCTGGCCGTGCCGCTGTTCAGCGTTGCTCACGCGCTCGGCCTCGCGGCTGTGCCGGCCGATGAGATCGAGCGGGCGGCCGACCGGCTCGACGCGGTTGCCGAGGCATGTCGGCCGGGCAGCGAGTCGTTCGTGAACCCGGCGAAACGGCTGGCATTGGAGATCGCCGGCAACCTGCCCATAGTCTGGGGTGCCGGCTCGTTGTGTCGAACCGCCGCCAAGCGATTCGCGCGGCAGTTGCACGCCAACGCGAAGTACCCCGCACTCGACGGCGGTCTACAGGAGGCTGCGCACGGATCGGTCGCGCTTTTCGACGGTCCCTTCGCCGCAAGCTCACCGGCCGACGTCTTCCACGATCCGTTCGAAGACGAGACGCCACAGTCGCTGCCGCTGCGTGTCGTGCTGATGCGCGATTCCGACGCGTCTGACCACGACAACGCGCTGAGCCGCGCCGCCGAACAACTTGCCGAAGAGCGGGGGATCCGCACCAGCGAGTTGCTCGCCGACAGCGGTCGTCCGATCGAACGGCTGGCGCAGTTGGTGGCACTCGGCGACTTCGCCAGCGTCTATCTCGGTCTCGGACTTCGCCTCGATCCGTCGCCGACCCGCGCGGTCTTGGAGATCAAGGATCGCATCGACGCCCAAGAGACCCAGCGGTGAGTGAACACGGTGGCAGCAACAAGGCAGTAATCGCGGCGCTTTCAGCGAATTTCGGCATCGCAGTGACCAAGTTCGTCGCCTTCTTGTTCACCGGGTCGTCGTCGATGCTCGCCGAATCGGTGCACTCGGTTGCAGACACCGGCAACCAGGGGTTGCTGCTTCTAGGTGGACGACGGGCAAAGCGGGCCAGCGATCGCGCGCATCCGTTCGGCTACGGACCTGAACGGTATTTCTACGCGTTCATCGTGTCGCTGGTGTTGTTCAGCGCGGGTGGCATTTTCGCACTGTTCGAGGGCGCGTCGAAAGTCAGGCATCCGCATAAGGTCGAGGATCCGTGGGTGGCGATCGGAGTACTCCTTGTTGCCATGTGCCTTGAGGGCATGTCGTTTCGCACGGCTCGCGCCGAGTCGAAACCGTTGAAGGGCAGCAACTCCTGGGTCGAGTTCGTTCGCCGGACCAAGAACCCGGAGTTGCCGGTCGTCCTGCTCGAAGAC
>JBOGEK010000174.1:0-5505 GCA_050743645.1 Acidothermaceae bacterium | reverse complement strand
GGCGTCACCACGGTGGATCTCGATGGCCGAGTGGTCGCCTACTCACCGGGCCAGCAAAAGGCGATCTTCCTCAATGAAACGGCGAGCCAGATCTGGCGGCTCGCCGACGGCTCACGCGCTCTCGACGAGCTGATCGAGCAACTGGCAACGGTCTACGCCACCGAACCCGCGGCGATCGCCGACGACGTCCGCGTTGCGATCGCAAGCTTCGTCGACGCCGGGCTGATCGCCGAACCCGCGTGACCGTCCACTCTGTCGACCCCGACCACCCCGTCGGCCCCCTCGACCCGGACCAGCCCATCGACATCTGCGGGCTAGGTCGTTCGGTGCGTCTGCGTGTCGACGATCCAGCGTTGCGCGCTGACCTGCACTATCTGTGGGCCGACTGTTCAGGGGTTCTCGGGGAGCCCGACTTCGTGGTGCGGGTGCGCGGCCTCGGGCCATGGCAGGTCGAGAGCGCGGTTCACAACGAGGCCTGCGCCGACCGAGCGAGCGCCGTCGGTGCAGCCTGCGCCGCAGTCAATGTGACGCTTGCGACGCAAACGCCGCTCCTCGCCGTCCACGCTGCTGTCGTCGTCAAGCGCGGCGTGACCTTGCTGATCCCCGGGCAATCGGGCGCGGGCAAGACCACGTTGGCGGTCGCGCTTTTGCAACAGGGCTGGGCTTATGCCACCGACGAGGCGTATGCGATCGACTGGGAATCCGACCTCGCCCCGGCCTACCCACGCCCGCTCGGCATTTCAGATTGGACGGCGAAAACCCTTGCGGTGACAGGTGGCGTGCCGGGGCCCGAAGAGCGGTTCATGCGAGCGGGCGACCTGGGCGTCGTGGCCGTGACCGACCCGCTCGCTATCAGGCACATCATCTTGCTCGACCGCAGCGGCTGCGACAGCACGGCGAGTCCGTCGTTGACGAGCGCTCATCGGGTTGACGCCCTCGAAACGATGCTGCGCGAGAGCTTCACGCACTACCGGCGTCCAGAGCTTGCGCTGCTGCGACTGACCGACGTCGTCAAAGCGGCCGAGGTGTGGCGACTCCGCTACGGCGACCCGGCGGCCGCTGCGCTGTTCGTCGACGGTGCGTTCGCCCGCTGACTTCGCAAAGCGGCGACCTTCAGCGACGCCGTCTGGCAGGCTGTGCAATACAAATGTCCCGCCGGGCTGCCCCGGCGAGGGGGGACCAGATGACCGACGAAACCCTCGCGCCCGCGCGCCCTCGCGGCGACGCGGCCGAGAACCATGACCACCTCGGCTACTGGCGTGCACTGATTCCGCAGCTCGTTCGCGACCTTTCGCTGCCGGTAGACCGGGTGCGAACGCCGCAGACACCCACCGCGCGCGACCCTATCGGCGTCCAGTTGCCCGAATCGCTACGCGGGCCACTGGCCGCCTGCGCCGCTGCCGCCGGCACCGAGACGTTCGACGTTCTCGCCGCCAGTTGGCTCGTATTAATGGTGCGGCTCTCCGGCCAGCCCGAACTCACGGTCGGGCTGCCCGCGGGCCGCGATGGCGAGAGCGGAGCCGCCGCACACGCGAGCAACGTCGTGCCGGTGCCCGTCGACATCGATCCGGGTCAGCCGTTCATCGACATCGTTCGCACCGTCGCCGCCGCACGCACGGCGGTCACGACCGGAGGCGAACCTTTCTCGGAGCTGCGGGCGGCACTCGCCGGCGCCGAAGACGACCTGTCCGAGCCGCTCTTCCGAGTCGCGATCACCTCCGCCGCGACTGACTCCGAGTGCGCCGGCGCCGAGTTGGTGCTCGTCATCGGTGACGAGGTCGCGATCGAGCACACCGCCGTCTTCGACCGCCAGACCACCGACGACATCGGCAGGCAATGGCTGCGTTCGCTGCCCGAGTTGGTAGCTGCACCCGAAGCACCCGCCGACCTGCCCGACCTGGTCGACCCAACGGTGCGCGCCCGGATTCGCGAATGGGGCACCGGCTGGTTCGCCCCTGTTCCGGCATGGACCGTGCCCGCTCAGTTCGCCGAGCAAGCTGCGGCGGTGCCTGATCGGGTGGCGGTGCGTTGTGCCGACGAAGCCCTTACCTACGCGCAACTTGCCGATCGAGCCTTCCGGTTGGCGCGCCTACTGCGCGACCTAGGTGCCCAGCCCGGACGCCGGGTAGCGGTCTGCCTCCAACGCTCGACCGACATGCTCGCTGCGTTGGTCGGAGTCATGGCCAGCGGTGCGGCCTACGTGCCGGTCGATCCGGCCTACCCGGCCGAACGCGTCGAGTACATGCTCACCGACGCCGACGTGGTCGCCGTTGTCACGTCGTCCGATCTCGTCGCGCAACTTCCGCAGACCGATGCGGCGGTCGTCGCGCTCGACACCAGCGGCGAAGAGCTGTCGGCGGTCGAGCCGATCGACCCGCGCGAACCTGCCGATCCGGGCGCGACCCTCGACGACACCGCCTACGTCATCTACACGTCGGGGTCGACTGGCAAGCCCAAGGGCGTGATGGTGCCGCATCGAGGGCTGACCAACTTCCTCGAGTCGGTCGCGCGTGAACCAGGGCTGACGACGGGCGAATCGCTACTCGCCGTCACGACGCTGTCGTTCGACATCGCAGGTCTCGAGCTGTATTTGCCTTTGGTGGTAGGCGGAACAGTCGTCATTGCCACCCACGACGAATGCCGAGACCCTGCTGCACTCGCAGAGCGACTGGTAGAGCACGGCGTCACGCAGATGCAGGCCACGCCCGCTACCTGGCGGCTGCTGCTCGACTGGGGATGGCAGGGCAAGAGCGATCTCGTCGTGCTCTGCGGCGGTGAAGCGCTGCCGCCGACACTGGCCGAGGCGCTCGTGCCGAAATGCGCTGCCCTGTGGAACATGTACGGCCCGACCGAGACGACGATCTGGTCGACGCTGTGCCAGATTCGTGTCGGCGAAGCACCGACGCTGGGCCACCCGTTCAGAAACACCACCATGCACGTGGTCGACGGCAAAGACCGCGAAGTCGGTATCGGCGTCGCGGGCGAGTTGCTGCTCGGGGGCGACGGCCTTGCACAGGGTTACCTCGGCCGTCCGGATCTCACCGCTGAGAAATTCATTGCGTCGCCATTCTCGGATTTTCCGCAGGCTGGCGAGCGGGTCTACCGAACCGGCGACCTGGTGCGTTGGCGGCGTGATGGGCGCCTGGAGTTTCTCGGGCGCATCGACAACCAGGTCAAGGTCCGCGGGTTCCGCATCGAACTCGGCGAGATCGAAGTCGTTCTGGGCAAACATCCGGCAGTCGCCGAGGCGGTCGTCGTCGTCCGCGAAGACAGTCAGAACGGCAAGCAGGGCGACAAGCAACTCGTCGGCTATGTAGTCGCGAAGCCAGCCGCCGGTGCCTCGGGCGAAGGCGAGCGCGGCACTGTGGTGACCGCGGCTGAGCTGCGACGCCATGTCGCTGCTTCGCTGCCCGGCTACATGGTTCCGGCGGCCGTCGTGGTTTGCGAGAGCTTCCCCCGTACTCCGAATGGAAAGACCGATCGACGTGCATTGCCAGCCCCCGATTCGGCGGCAACGGCACGCGACGATGTCGTGCCGCCGCGCGACGAGCTCGAGGCGCGGCTCGTCGAGGCTTGGCAAGAAGTGCTCGGCATTGCCCCGATCGGTGTCACCGACAACTTCTTCGATCTCGGCGTTGATTCGCTGACGGCAGCTCGATTGTTCGCGCGAATAGAACGCGACTTCGGCACGAAATTGCCGCTCGCGCCGGTCTTTCGGGCCCCGACGGTAGCCGCGCTCGCCGAGTTGCTCCGCGACGCCGGCAGCGCACGGTCCGAACGCTGGAGTTCGCTGATACCGATCCAGGCCAACGGGTCGGCGTTGCCCATCTTCGGTGTGCACGGCGGCGCCGGCACGATCCTGCTTTACCACGAGCTGTCTCGAGCGCTCGGCAACGACCAGCCCTTTTACGGATTGCAGATCGCCGGCCTGTACGGCGGCGAAGCGCCCGATCAAACCGTCGAAGAGATGGCCGAGCGCTATCTCGCCGAGATGAAGCAGGTGCAAGCGCAAGGGCCCTACACGATTCTCGGCTACTGCTTCGGCGCGCTGGTCGCCCAAGAGATGGCGTTGCGGCTCACCGATCGCAATGAAGAGGTGGCACTAGTTGGCGCGTTGAACGGGCCTTCGATCAGCTATATCGAGACATACAACCCACTGTTCGACGACGAAGGTGCGCTTACCGATGCCGAAGGCAAGGTCACCGAGCGGACCGCGTCCGACGAACCCAAGGCCGCACGGTGGCGTGCGGCCGTAAAGGGTGGTCCGCGCGAGTTGCTTCACGCGTTCACCCCGAGCTCGGTACGCCGACTACGGCGTACGGCTCGTCGACGGTGGAGGGTGTCGCGGTTCAAGCGCGTGCTGGCGGCGCGTTCTCCGTTGCCGGACTGGATGCGTGAAGGGTTGTACATCCAGCGGCTGACCAAGATCGCCCAGGATCGCTACAAACCGGTTGAAGGCGCGTTCCCCGTGGCAGTTTTCCGACCTCCGGGCCTGTACCACGCGGATGATCTCGGGTGGCGCAGTCAGACGACAGGCCCGGTGCACGTCTGCGAGGTGCCTGGCGAAGGACAAAATACGCCTCGTCAAACTATGCAATTCCCCTACGTCGAATCGATTGCGCGGCAATTGCAAGAAACTTTGCGATCGGAGCGGAACCTGGCCTAATCCCTTTAAGCATTGAGCCGTGAAGCTAGCCGGTTGACGCAACAGCGCTCGAACGGTTACGCAGAGCGACGATAATAAATCGGGCGTTTCTACAGCACAAACCGCGAACTTGAGCGCCCATTCGGGTGACTTCCTGCGAGGCGGCGCCAAACACCGCTACGATGCGTGACGAAAGATCGTGAGCGGAACAGGCCGTCTGCATTAGGTGTGTTGCCGACGGCGCCCACGTTGATCGAAGCCGCCAGCATCCTTTGGTGGTCGCGGTCTTGACTCGCCGGTTCGAGCTGGCCTTTGAAGGCAGGAGCAACTGCATTGCACGGCGCCTCAGGTCGCGTACTTGCTCGAATTGGCGGCGCGATGGCCGTTGCGATCAGCACGGCGGGGTTCTTCGTACCGATGTCCGCAACTGCAGTAGCGAACGCGGCGTCCACCGGCATCTCATTCGTGCAAATCGACGCAACCGATGCCGTCAACAACAATCCCGCCGTCAATGCGACGCTGCCGTCGAATGTGGCCGACGCCAATCTCCTACTCGCCGTCGTCGGCGCGAATAAGGGCACCCAAGTCAACTGGACCGAGCCATCGGGCTGGCCCGCCCAACCTGATGTCGACGTGAGCTCGGGCGGTAGCTCTTCTTCGATGCGCGCCCTCGTGAGCCACCGGGTCGCCTCGAACGATGCCGGAGTGACGTACAGCTGGAGCGGTAGCCCTTGGTCGCGTCGCGCGCTTGCCGTACTCGAATACTCCGGCGTCGACACGAACGTGCCTTACGACGCGGCCCCGACGTCAGGGGCCAGGACCGCCGTCGCGCCCGGTCTGACGACCGCGACGCCAGGGGC
>JBOGEK010000173.1:0-4544 GCA_050743645.1 Acidothermaceae bacterium | reverse complement strand
GTGCCGTTCCAGCCCGGCCGCGAAGATCCCAAGCTTTGGTGACGCGTCGAGAAGTCACTTCGGTGCGCCTGACTGCACCATGATCGACAACCCGTTATCTTGCCAGTCATGGATATATCGAATGCGATCTCCGTCGTCAGCGTCGCGGTCGTCGTGATCGTTTTGTTGCCGCTGATCGTCGGTGGCGTTTTCGTCATCGTCGTCGTGGCCAACCGGGCTGATCCCGACCCCTCCGGTCGTCGTCCTGCCGTGGTGTACGCATTTGGCACGGCGTTTGTCACCCTGTTCGCGTCACTATTCGCGACCACCGGCCTGGTTGCTTCGCTGTGCCAGCTAATCGGCCCGCATGTCAGCGCCGACCCCGGATTCGATTTGAGGCCCAGCAGTGCGCTGCATCCGATCGGCGACGCCGCGGCACGAGGGTCGGTGATTGCGGGGCTCATTGCCCTCGCCGCCGGCGTCGCTTTTGTCGCGCACCTGAGGGCAGCGTTTCGGGGGTCGGACGGCGCCCCCGCGGGGCATCCGGTCGCCCGGGTAAAGGCAAGTTACGTCTCTGCGGTCGCGTTTGTGACCGTGCTAACGACGATCGGCGCGAGCGTTGTTGCCGTTTACAGCATCTTCCGGATCGTCGCGCCAGGTGTCTTCGCGCCCGACGGTCCAGGGGATCGCGCCGCGATGTTGCGCACTTTCCTGCCTGCGGTATTCCTGGCCGTCGCGTCGCTCGTCATCCTGCTCGCCCACCTCCGCCACGCACCACCGCCGTTCCGGCCCTCGCTGTTCAACTTCGGTGGGCCGGCGCCAGCCGCATCGCCGTCACGAATCCCCGAGACACCGCGAGGCGAATCCGCCCGCTCTGACGGTGACACCCCGCCGGCGTAACTGTTCGGTCGCGCAGGACCCGACGGCTTATGCGCTGCAGCCGAGGATGGGGTGCGGGCAAGCCGCTGGCGTTTCTGCGGTGTCCATCGTGCATCTTCACGGTAGGCGACTACCAACGGTTGTGTACGTGCGATTTGATGTCGTGTTCGTAGATATCGCGTAGCTGATCGAGCAGGTCGTGGTTCAGCGACGGGAGATCCGCGGACGCTGCGTTGGCATCGACCTGCGCAGGATTGCGCGCTCCAGGTATTACGGTCGTGACGCCGGGCTGGTCGATGATCCAGCGAAGTGCGAGCTGCGCGGTGGTTTGACCCGGCGGAGTTAGGGTCGCAACTTCGCGGGCCGCGGCGACACCGACGTCGAACGGAACGCCGCTGAAGGTCTCTCCGACGTCGAAAGCCTCGCCGTGCCGGTTGTAGGTGCGGTGGTCGTCGGCACCGAACTGGGTGTGCTCGTCGTACTTGCCGGTCAGCAAGCCGCTCGCTAATGGCACCCGCACGATGATCCCGACGCCCGCTGCGGCCGCCTCTGGTAGGACGGCTTCGAGCGGCTTGCGACGGAAGATGTTGAGAATGATCTGCACGGTAGCGATCTTCGGCCGGGCGATCGCGCGCAATGCTTCGTCGCACGTTTCGACCGAAACGCCATACGCCGCAATGCTTTTCTCCTCGGCCAGAGTGTCGAGTGCGTCGTATACACGGTCATCCGAATAGACGGACGTCGGTGGGCAGTGCAATTGCACGAGATCGAGCGTGTCGACGCCGAGGTTGTCGCGACTGCGCTCGACCCAGCCGCGAAACGCGTCGACGGTGAACGCGCCAGCAACGAAGGGGTTTGCCCGGCGTCCAATCTTCGTGGCGACCATAATCTCGGGTCGTTCTTTGAGAAATTGGCCGATGAGGCGTTCGCTGCGGCCATCGCCGTAGACATCAGCGGTGTCGAGAAAGGTAACGCCGGCATCGGCGGCGGCGTGCAGCACGTCGAGGGCGTCACTTTCACTGACGTTGCCCCAGTCGGCGCCGAGTTGCCAGCAGCCAAGGCCGATCACCGACACGGCGCGGCCGGTGCGTCCGAGAGTTCGAGTTTCCATGATGGTGACGCTACGGCAGGCGGGCAGCCTTCAGAAAGTTGGCTGCCGAAGCCTTGTGCCCGGCAGGTCGGCGGCTACCGCGACGTCGGCAGGGCCGCGACTTCGGTGAGCGCCTTCTTGTGCGGGATCTTGGCGAAATAACCGGCGCCGAAACAGATGCATTCGAGCACGTACCAGAACTGGCCGGCGTCGGTCATGGGCAGAACGCCCGCATCGCTGAGTGCCTTTCGCATCGGCACCTTGATGAAGTAGCCGTTCCCGATGTAGAGACATTGCAGGACGTACCAAAATTGTTCAGCTCCGGTGCGCTGCACGAGGCCTGCTTCGTTGAGCGCCTTTTTTGCTGGCACCTTGGCGAAGTAACCAGCGCCGAAGAGCACACATAGCACCGTGTACCAGAACTTTTCCGCGTCAGTCATCTGGACGAGACCGGCCTCGCTCAGTGCCTTCTTAGTCGGTACTTTCGCCAGATAGCCAGTGCCGAAATAGATGCATTGCAGCACGTACCAGAACTGCTCTGCGCCGGTGAGCGCTAGGCGGCGTTGTGGCGGAGTGTATTGGTGCGGCATGCCGAAGCCGTAGGCCGGAGCCGGAGGGCCGGCGGCCGCGGTGGTGCGGGAATCGCTGGATCGAAGCTGGTGCTTGGCGCCGGCTCACCGCCCGCAATCTCGGGCCCTGTCGACTCACTCATCGCGGTCATCTCGCAGACGGTAGAGGCGGATGTCGAGCGTATGGTGGCAGCACAACGGCGAGCGCGCAATGGGGCTCGGGCGCGCAGTCGCGTCGTCCGGCCTTCGAATCTGCGCTCGGGGCGCTCGAACGGCCGCAGTGCTGATCCGACACAATGTTGCGATGTGGCCCCCGCCCAAGGCACCAACAACACCAGCGCGGTGAGGCGTTTCGGGCTTCCGCAGCTACGCACGCGTATACGCACCTTCACGACTTGGGCTTCGCGGCACATTCGCACAGCGCCTTATCTGCGAAAGTGGCTGATCCTCGGCTGCCTCGTCGGGATCATCGCGGGGCTCGGCGCGGTGGCGTTCTATCAGACACTCTCACTCGCCACGCATCTGTTCCTGACCGATCTGGCCGGCTACCAGGTGCCGACCTCAGCCGCCGAAGGATTCTTGACTGGGTCGAGCAGCTTTCACCGGCCGTGGCTAATTCCGCTGATCGTCGGCGGCGGTGGCCTGCTCTCGGGCGGACTCGTGATCGTGCTCGCGCCGGAGGCCGAAGGTCACGGCACCGATGCCGCGATCGACGCCGTCCATCAAAACCCGCGCGGGGTGCGACTCCTCACGGTGGCCGTAAAAATCGTCGCGTCAGCGATCACTATCGGCTCGGGCGGTTCAGGCGGCCGCGAAGGCCCGACCGCACAGATCAGCGCCGGATTCGGCTCGTACCTCGCTCGAGCGCTCGACCTTTCGCCGGCCGATGGGCGGATCGCGGTCGCTGCCGGCATCGGATCGGGTATCGGCTCGATTTTCGGAGCGCCCCTCGGCGGTGCCTTGCTGTCGGCCGAAATCCTTTACCGCGACGACATGGAGGTCGAGGCGATCATTCCGTCGATGATTGCCTCGATCGTGGGCTACGCGGTGTCGTCGGCGTTCATGGGGTTCCAGCCGTTGTTCGGCGTCACCAAGGCATTCCAGTTCGACCCTGCGCAGCTCGGCTGGTTCGCGTTGATCGGTGTTATCGGTGGCTTCATCGGGCTCGCATACGCCACAAGTTTCTACGGCGTGGCACGGTATTTCGGTCGGCTGACCATGCCGCGCTGGCTGCGGCCCGCGGTCGGCGGTGTTCTTGTCGGTCTGATTGCGCTCGCGATTCCGCAGGTGCTCGGTACCGGGTACGGCTGGGTGCAGAAGGGGCTCGGTCAGCAACTGCTCGGTATCCCGTTATGGATCGTGTTGGTGTTACCGTTCGCGAAAATCTTGGCCACGTCACTGTCGATCGGATCGGGCGGCTCCGGCGGCATTTTCGGGCCCGGCATGGTCGTCGGTGCCTTCGTTGGCGCGGCACTGTGGCGGTTGCTCGAGCCGATCGCGCCAGGAGTGCCGACGAGCCCGGCGCCATTTGTCATCGTCGGAATGATGGCCACGTTCGGTTCGATCTGTCGGGCGCCACTTGCCGTCATGTTGATGGTTGCCGAAATGACGGGCTCGCTGACGGCACTTGCGCCGGCAATGATCGCAGTCGGCCTGGCGACCCTTATCGTGCGGCATTTCGATCGCACTATTTACACCAGTCAATTGAAGAGCCGCGCCGATTCACCGGCTCATCGGTTGCAACGCGGCATGCCGTTGCTCAACGCGTTAGACGTCGTCGACTACATGAGCCCGCCGCGAGTGGTTTTCGACGATCGCGAGTCGTTGGAGTCGGCGGTCGAACGGCTCGACAGCGAGCATTTGACGGGTGCACCGGTTGTCGACGAGCGCGGCGCCTTCGTCGGTGTCGTGCGCAGACGATCAATGCCGGACGACGTGGAAGGTGAAGGGTCGGCGAGCGTCGGCCGGTTCGCCGACCCCGCCGCACCGACCACGACGTCCGGTGAACATCTTGACTCGGCCTTGGA
>JBOGEK010000172.1:0-15795 GCA_050743645.1 Acidothermaceae bacterium | reverse complement strand
CCGTCGCGGCGCGTTCTGCGTCGTCCGCAATATTGGCCAGCCGCTTGGCGTGGACGGCGTTGACTGCTGCCTCTGCGCCCATCACGGCGATCTTTGCCGTGGGCAACGCGATAGTGGCATCAGGCTCGAACCCCGGACCCGCCATGGCGTAAAGGCCTGCGCCATAGGCTTTCCTGACGATTACCGAGAACTTCGGCACGGTTGCCTCGGAGACTGCACTGATCATCTTCGCACCGTGCCTGATGATGCCCTGCTTCTCGACCGCGGTGCCGACCATGAACCCTGGCACGTCGGCGAGAAATATCAGCGGCACGTTGAACGCGTCGCAGAGCTGGATGAATCTGGTGGCCTTATCGGCCGAATCGACGAATAGCACGCCGCCCTTGTGCATCGGATTGTTGGCGACGACACCTACCGATTCGCCGCCGAGCCGAGCGAATCCGACCACGATCTCGCGCGCCCACAGTGGGTGTATCTCGAAGAGGCTGTCACGGTCGATGAGTCCGCGGACGAACCGCTTCATGTCGAACGCCATCCGCTCGCTTTCTGGCACCAGCGCTCGGAGGTCGATGTCTTCGGCTGCGTGTGGCTCCGCCTTTGGTGGCTCGCCCTGCCAATTCGCCGGCAGATAAGACAAATACCGGCGGACGGCGTCGAGCGCCGCACGTTCGTCGCTGACCAGAATGTGGCCGACTCCGGATTCGGCGCAATGCATGCGCGCGCCACCCATTGCCTCAAGGGTGGTCTTCTCACCGGTGACCATTTCGACCATGCGGTCGGAGCCTAGGTACATCGAGGCGTTGCCTTCGACCATGATGACGATGTCGCAGAACGCCGGGATATAGGCGCCGCCTGCCGCGCTTGGGCCGAAGAGCGCGCACACCTGTGGGATCGAACCGCTCGCCCTCACCTGGGTGTGGAAGAGGTGACCGGCTCCGCGTCGTCCGGGGAACATCGCGACCTGATCGGTGATGCGGGCACCTGCGGAATCGACGAGGTAAACCATCGGAATGCTTGTGCGGTACGCAAATTCTGCGATTCGCAGCATCTTCTCGACGGTGCGCGCGCCCCACGATCCGGCCTTCACGGTGGAGTCGTTGGCGAGCAGCGCGACTGGTCGGCCGTCGATCGTCGCAGTACCGGTGATGACCCCGTCGGCAGGCAGGTCGCCTGCCACGACGTTGCCGAAGGCAGCGTCCTCGACGAACGAGCCGCCGTCGACGAGCAGCTTGACGCGCTCTCGGGCGAACAGTTTGCCCTTGGCGGCGTTCGCTTCGTGGTAGTGCGAGGCGCCGCCTTCTTCGAGGCGCTGCCGCAGGTTCGCTACTTCGTTTGGATCGGCCACAGGGCGAATGTATCGCCGGGCCGCCTCGATGGTCGCGTAGCTGGTTCGACACGATGGGTGCATGGCGAGCGAAGTCGAACCCGAGGCGCTTGCGGCGTACCGCGACCCGCCCGGCGAGGCCCCGTGGGCGATGCCGATCGTGGTTCGCGTCGAGAAGTGCGCCGAGCCCGATGCGACCGCGGTCGCCGAGGCGGTCGCTATCGCGGTGGTTCGGTTGCTCGACGACCCGCGATCGGGCGACGGCGGTGAGTGGGCGGACGACGTCGGGCGCTGGCTCGACGGGCGTATCCGCAAGGTCGCGCGCCGAGCGCGCGGCGCACGGTGGGACGCTGCGTGCTTGGTGCCCGGCGTAACGGTCGAGCACCACGGAGCGACGGCCCGGGCGTTGGTGCCGACGCCGACCGACGCGGTGCCGCCCGAGATCGGCAAACTTCAGGTCGCGGGGCTCGAATTGGCCGAGGGTGCGGCGTCTCCTGAACGGGCTGGCGCGTTGTCGGTGGCGTTGACGCCGCACGTCGCGATGTCTGCGCTCAAGGCGGCCGTTCAGGTGGCGCATGCCGCGCAATTGGCCCGCGATGCGTTGGCGTTGGCGCCGGTGGCCAGGTCGGGCCTGGATCGCTGGCGCGACGCGGGTTTCGACGTCCGCCTTGTTCGACCGAATGCTGCCCAGTGGGCGCGCTTCGCGGAATCGGCGAAGGTCGTGGTGAGGGATGCCGGATACACCGAGATTCCGCCCGGTACCCGCACGACGCTCGCGCTCTGGTGAGTTTTCAGGCCACTAGGTCGGACGGGCGAAGCCGAATGCTCAGCGGCTCAGTGATGGCCAACTCGTCATCGCCGACGACCTGTGCGGCACGTTCGTAGGAATCGCCGCTACGGCGGTACACCGCTACTTGCGGGGTTTCCGGGTCGACGATCCAATAGTGGTCGAGGCCGGCCAGCGCATATTCGCGCCGCTTCGCGACCGCGTCGCGCTCATACGACGTCGGCGACAGGATCTCGACCGCGAGCAGCGGCGCGCGGACCAACCTCGGCGCCCGGGCGGCTGGTCTCGGGATCACCAACAGATCGGGCTCGCGAATTTGCAGCCGCGGCGCCTCCCATAGCACCCAATCGAGCGGCGCCGGAAGGACCACGTGATCGGGTGGGCACGCCGCGCTCAAAATCAGAAGCAGCTGCGAGAGAGCGAATTGATGCCAACCGCCTGGCGAGGGGCTCATGACCGGTATGCCGTCGACGACCTCGTAGTGCTCCTCATCGGGTCGCTCGTTGACCCAGGCGAGATAGTCGTCGAGCGACGTGAATGGCTCCATGAGCAGCTGCACCGCCACACCTCCTCGCACTCGCGTGCCCACATTGTGCCTCCACTCCTGCCCCGACAGCGACCCTTGAGATCAGTCCCAAGCGATCGTCGCAGCTGGACGCGACGCCGGGTCTGCGCAGGAAGCTGCCTGTGGACAAAGCGGTTCAGCTGAACGCAAGCGACCAATCCGTCGAATGAAGGGTTTCCGTCAGTGCTGCGGCCAGCACGCAGCCACAAGCTTTCACTCGATGACGCGGGCAGGCGGCGCGACGCGGGCAGGTCGCGCGGCAAGCGCTGCCCGTGCAGCGGCAGCGGCCTGGGCGCCGTAACCGCCGCCGAACAAGGTGGCGTGCACCAGCAACGGATGCAGCTGATGCAGGGACACCCGCTGCCGCCAGCCATCAGCAAGCGGCGAAACCCCTTGGTACGAAGTGAGAATCGCCTCGAAATGCGGTACGCCGAACAACTGCAGCATGGCAAGGTCGGTTTCCCGGTGACCCCCGTGCGCACTAGCGGCATCAACCAGCCGGACGTCGTTCGACGTCCACACGAGATTGCCCGACCAGAGGTCGCCGTGAATGCGGGCCGGCGGCTCAGGTGCGCCCGCTATCTCGTCGATGCCTTCGCAGACGAGTTCGACGGCGCCACGCTCATCGGACGATAGTGCCTTTAGATACGGGAGAATCCGCTGGTCGACGTAGAACTGCGGCCAACTCGCACGCGACGCGTTGGGCAGCGGCAGGCTGCCGATGAAACCGTCGACGTTCGCGCCGAACGCCGGCAACGACGCCGCATGCATGACCGCCAGCTGACGTCCGAAATCTTCGGCCGTGGCGCGGGTTGGCGGTCCTCGCTCGATCCATTCGAGAACCAGACCATCGGCTGCGACCGCCACGACCTCGGCGACCGGTGGGCCGCCCTCGACATCGAGCAGCGAAAGCCCGCGGGCCTCGGCCTCGAAAAAACCAACAGGTGCTGCACGAATTGTCTTGGCAAATACGATCCGGCCTGACATCGAGCCCCGCCAGGCGTCGCAGATATCACCGCCAGCAAGTTGGCTGACGTTTGCGAGTTCGACTCCGGCGACTCTCACGGCTGCTGTTTCGCAAGCTCGTCAAGCAGGCCACGGCACGCTCGCTCGACCATGTCGAGGACGTCGTCGAATCCGCCCGGTCCGCCGTAATACGGGTCGGGGACGTCAAGATCGGAATCAGCGAGCGGGTCGAATTCGCGCAGCAGCCGGATCTTCTCCCGACCTGCAACCGGCGCGATGATCGTCAGTTCGTCGGACGTCGACCGGTCGACCGCGAGCACCAGGTCGACTTCATCGAACCACGCCTTGGTGAACTGGCGTCCCCGGTGCGAGCTCGCGTCGTAACCGCGGCGGGCCAGTGCAGCCGCGGCCCGGTCGTCGGCCCGCTCACCGACGTGCCAGCTACCGGTGCCGGCGCTGCTCACGTCGAACACGTCGTCGAGCCCTGCATCGACAAGCATCGACCGCATGACCGCAGCAGCCATCGGCGAGCGGCAAATGTTTCCTAAGCAGACGAAACACAGTCGGTATGGCACGAACGTAGGTTTTCACAGGCGGTTGGGGAAGGCTGGGGCCATGTCCCGCGTCACCGTCCCGACCGCGCTCGCCGCCACCGTCGCCGTCCTGCTGACGTCGGCCGCGTGCACGTCGAAGCAGCACAGCGCGAGCGCACCAACGACCTCAACCCCGCCGACGACCGCGTTATCGGCCGCCACCTCGCCGGTCCCGTCGAGCGCGGCGCCGTCGAGCACGGTGCAATCGGGAGCACCATCGTCACCAGGCTCGACCGCTGGTAATCAGCCCGCAGCGATCTGGCCGACCTATCACCACGACGCTGCCCGCACCGGCAACGCCGGCAACGTACCGGCCGTGAGCGGGTTGAAAGTGACCGCCACCGCGAAACTCGACGCCGCGATCTATGCGAGTCCGCTCGTATTGAAAGACGCGAAGGGTGCGCTCGTCATCGCCGCAACCGAGAACAACACGCTGTATGCATTGAGAAATGACGGCAGCATGGTGTGGTCGCGCCACATCGGTACGCCGGTCGACGGCGGCAGCCTGCCGTGCGGCAACATCGATCCGACCGGCATCACGGGCACGCCCGCTTACGACCCGTCGTCCGGCTTGATTTTCGCCGTCGCATTTCTCAGCGGCCACAAACATGAACTCGTGGCTGTCGACGCGACGACCGGCGCGATCGCCTGGACACGCCCAATCGACCCGCCCGGCTCGGTCACGACCGTCGAGCAGCAACGCGCCGCGTTGCTCGTTTCTGGCGGCCGCGTCTGGGTTGCCTACGGTGGGTTGGACGGCGATTGCGGCCCGTATCACGGCTACGTCGTGGGGGTGCCGACCTCGGGTCCGAACGGGGCGGCCGTGATTTACCAGGTGCCGAGTTCGCGCGAGGCCGGTATCTGGACACCCGCCGGTCCCGCCGCCGACGGCGCCGGCCACATCTACGTCTCGGTCGGCAATGGCGCGACGACCGACCCCAGCGCCAAGTACGACCTGAGCGACTCGGTGATCGAACTCGACCCTGCGGGGAAGGTCGTGTCGTTCTTCGCGCCATCTACCTGGGCGAAGGAAAATGCGCGTGACCTCGACCTCGGCACGACCGGACCGGTGCTGCTGCCCGACGGCAAGGTTTTCGTTGCAGGCAAGGCCGGAAACGCCTATTTGCTCAACCAAGGCAATCTCGGTGGACTCGGTGCGAAGGTGCCGAGCATCGGGCTGTGCACGGCGTTCGGCGGCGCCGCCTACGACAACGGCACGGTCTACGTGCCATGCACCAGCGGCGTCCGTTCCTTGAAGGTCAACGGGAACACGCTGACGCCAGGCTGGAAAGCAAGCCCGGCCGGGTCACCCGTCGTCGGTGGCGGCGTGGTCCTGAGCGTCGACCCCGGAGCCGGAACGCTTTACGCGCTCGACCCGGGCAGCGGCGCGGTAAAGGCAAAGGTCGCGCTCGGCGACGCGACGACGCGATTCGCCACCCCTGCCTTCGGGGACGACGGCCATGCCTACGTCGGTACGCAGAACGGCACGTTGGTCGTCGTCGCGACGTCCTGAACAGCCGGCGCTACCTTTCCATCGGGCGCTGTCGTTTCCACCTGGAAGCCCACGGGCACCACCGGGGTGTGACCGCGACCGAGCCGAGCGCGCTACTGCAGTCGCTCAAGCGCATCGCCACGCTGCTCTGCGACGCCAAGGTTCGGTTCGCTCTGGCGGGCAGTGCGGCGGCGTATGCAAGGGGCGGCCCATTCGGCGAGCATGACGTCGACTTCGTCGTCCACATCGAAGACGTGACCAAGGCGCTGCAGGCGGCCGCCGACGCCGGGCTGCGCACCGAGCGACCGCCCGAAGGTTGGCTGGTCAAGCTCTACGACGGCGAGAGCCTGGTCGATCTCATCTTTCGCATACATGACCAGGACGTCGACGACGAAATGCTCGCCCGCGCCGAGGTGATGAACGTTGCGGCGGTGGACATGCCGGTGCTCGACGCGGGTGATCTCGTGGTGGCGAAATTGCTTGCGCTGTCGGCACATCATTGCGATTTCGCGCCGCCCTTGCTGATGGTGCGGGTACTGCGCGAACAGATCGACTGGCATGTCGTCCAAGAGGCATGCCAGCAATCGCCTTACGCCAGAGCCTTTTTGCTGCTGGTGCGGTTGTTAGACATCGCAGAACTCCCGATCGAGGAGACGACATGACCGAGGGCGCGAGAGCGGGTGACGATGTCTACCTCGCCAAGTCGATCGAGGAGGCAATCGGTGGCGACGACCGCACCGCCGAGCTCGGGGTGCAGGTCGAGGTCCGCGCTGGCCGCGTTTTCTTACGAGGTACGGTCGCCACACCGCAACGCAAGGACGCCGTAGCCGTGGTCGCTTCCGACCGCGCTCCTGATCTCGAGATCGTCAACAACATCACCGTCTCGGATCCCGGCGTCGCGGATCGCGCGCCCGAAGAGGAGACGCTTCGATGACGTGCGTCGCGGCAGTCGGCGACATCCACCTCGATCGCGACCTCGCGGGTCACCTTCGGCCCGCGCTCGAGCAGGCGGCCGAAGCAGCGCAACTCATTCTGGTAGCCGGTGATCTGACCCGCCACGGCACTCTCGACGAAGCAGCCGTCGTCGCTGACGAGCTTGGCGGGCTGCCGGTGCCCGTCGTGTGCGTGCTCGGAAACCACGACTACCACAGTGACCAGCAAGACGCGGTACGCGCACAGCTGGAGGATGCCGGAATCGTCGTGCTCGAAGGCGAAACGTTCGAGACTGAGATCGACGGGACGTCGGTCGGCGTTGCAGGAGCAAAAGGTTTCGGCATCGGATTTGCCGGCCGCTGCGCAAGCGATTTCGGCGAACCGGAGATGAAGGCGTTCACCCGCTACGCAAAGCATTCGGCGAATATCTTTCGGACGGCGCTCGAGCGCCTGCACACCGATGTCCGCATCGCCATGACCCATTTCGCGCCGGTCGAAGACACGTTGCATGGTGAGCCGCCCGAGATATGGCCGTTTCTCGGCAGCTACCTGCTCGCCGAGGCCGCCGACGCCTACGGTGCCGATCTTTACGTGCACGGACATGCGCACGCCGGCACCGAACATGGCATGACGGCCGGTGGAATTCAGGTGCGCAACGTGGCGCAGCCGGTTCTTCGTCGTCCATTCGCCCTCTACCGGATAGGCGATGCGACCGCCGTCGACACTGCGCGCGCCGGCACGGCGGCGACGGCGTAGCGGCGATGAAACCGCAACGCGACCTCGTGCGTCGAACGTACGGTGTCGACGAAGGGTGCGCAGATGCGTCGCAAAGTTGCGGTGACGGCGGCGGTGGCGCTTGCCCTCTCGCTGAGCGCAGTGGCGGGTTGTGGCGGCTCGAGTCGAGGAGGTAGCGGGGTGACTGCGACCGGCACCGAGGTGAGGGCCACCGATGTTGCCCGGGCCGATCCCGGCTCGGTCTCGACGACAGCACTTGTCGACGGGATCACTGCCTTCGGTCACGATCTCTACGCGAACGTGGCTGCCAAGGCAGCCTCAGGCAACATCGTCATTTCACCGCTGAGCATCGCGGTCGCGATGTCGATGGCGAGAGCTGGGGCGGGCGGGTCGACCGCCTCCGAAATCGATGCGGCGCTACATTTCCCGGAGTCGGCGCGAGACGCGGCGATGAACGCGCTGACCCGCGACCTGGCGACCCGCGACACGGCGCCGCCGATCGACAGCCCGCCGAGCCCGGCTCCGAGTGCAAGCGCCGACATCGCTGGTGGCTGGACGCCGAAGCCGCCGATTCTTACGATCGCCAACGGATTGTTCGTGCAACAGGGCCAACAGATCGGTGCTCCCTTCTTGCACACGATCGCCGCCGATTACGGCTCGGGAGTTCGCACGGTCGACTTCGGATCGGCGTCCGCGACGCAGCAGATCAACGCCTGGGTGCACAAGCAGACGGCCGGGCGAATCGATAAGCTCTTCGATTCACTCTCCCCTGCGACGCGCCTGGTGCTTGCCAATGCCGTCTATCTCAAGGCCGACTGGGCGACACCGTTCATGGCCGGTGCGACAAAGGACGCCGCATTCACCCGGGCTGACGGCAGCACGGTGCGCACTCCCACGATGCACGAGACGACAAGTCTCGGTTATGCGGACGGCGGCGGCTGGCAAGCGGTCGAAATTCCGTATGCAGGCGACACCCTGGCGATGTGGGTGATCCTGCCGTCGGGCTCGACGCCCCTGGCTGAGCTGCTGACGCCGCCCACTCTGTTGGCGATTCGCAATGGACTGAAGCCGTCTGCGGTGAATCTGTCGTTGCCCCGCTGGGATTTCGCGACGAATGTCGAACTCAAACCCGCGTTGCAGCAGCTCGGAGTGCACGCGGCATTCACATCCGCCGCTGACTTCGCCGGCATCTCACGGAGCCTTTACATCAGCGCCGCCATCCACCGCGCGAACATCACGGTCGACGAATGGGGAACGGAGGCCGCCGCGGTCACGGGTCTAGCGTTTGCGGCCGGCGCAATCATGCCGCAGGTCACGCTGAAGGTCGATCACCCATTCGCGTTCGCGATCGTGCACAAGCAAACCGGCGCGGTGGTCTTCGAAGGCTCCGTCGCAGACCCATCGGCGTCGAACGCGCAATAGCTCGCACGCCCAGTTCGCCAGCTGACGCGGGCTAAGTGTCGTGACGCGGTGTCAACTTCGTGCGCGGTCCGGCGCGCAGCACCTGCGAAGGCAATTCGCGGCCAACGGTGCTCTCTGCAAGCCGCGCGACCTCAATGAGCGCGTCGAGATCTACGCCCGTCTCGACGCCCATGTCTTCGACCATGTGCACAAGTTCTTCAGTTGCGACGTTGCCCGAAGCCCCCGGCGCGTAAGGACATCCGCCCAATCCACCGACGCTCGCGTCGAAGTCGGCGACACCCAACTGCAACGCGGCCAGCACGTTGGCGAGCCCGGTGCCGCGGGTGTTGTGAAAATGCAGATTCAACGGCGTATCGGGCAGCGCCAGCCGCGTCTCGCCGATCAACGCGGTAACCCGGGTGGGAGTCGCCATTCCCGTCGTGTCGCCGTACGAAAGGCCGTCAGCGCCGTTCGCGACCGCCCGCTTCGCGACCTGGACGACGCGCGCCACTGGAACATCACCTTCGTAAGGGCAACCCCATGCGGTCGACACCGTGACGTGACAGGTGGCGCCGCGATCATGCGCCAGCTCGATCACCTGGGCGATCTCGTCGAGCGATTCCGCGGTCGTGCGCCGCACGTTCGCCAAATTGTGGGTGTCGGACGCCGAAACCACCACCTCCAGCTCGCGACATCCGGCGTCGAGCGCCCTGATGGCTCCGCGCAGATTCGGGACCAGTGCCGAGTAGCGAATTTGGGGCGCTTGCTCGATGCTCGCCCACACCTCGTCGGCGTCGGCCATTTGCGGAATGGCCTTCGGGCTCACGAAACTGACCGCTTCGATGCGCTCCACTCCGGTATGCGACAGTGCGTCGACCAGCTCGATTTTCGCCTTTGTAGAAACCGGTTCTTCGTTCTGCAGACCGTCACGCGGGCCGACCTCACGAAGGCTGATCGACCTTGGCAGATCGCTCATCGGCCCGACCAGTTCGGCTTGCGCTTCTCGGCAAACGCAGCGATTCCTTCACGGCGATCAGCAGAAACGGCAGCGGTGTGCCAGGAGGCATCTTCGACGTCGAACGACCCCGCGCCGTATGCCGCGCGTCCCGCCCGTTTGGCTGCTCGCACCGCGATCGGCGAATTCGCCGCGATCGCCGAGGCCAGGTCGCGAGCGGCTGCCAGCGCCTGCCCTTCGGGCACAAGTTGGTCCGCGATCCCGAGCCTGAATGCTTCGTCAGCATTGACTTTTCTGCCCGACAGCATCAGGTGCGCTGCAGCACCGGCGCCCACCCGTCGCGGCAACAACTGGGTGCCGCCACCGCCGGGCACCAACCCGACGGTCACTTCTGTGAGCCCGAAGACAGCGGTGGAATCGGCGATGATGACATCGCACGACAACGCCAACTCGAAGCCGCCGCCGAGGGCGAACCCTTGCACCGCAGCGATCGCTGGCATCGGCAGTTCTCGCACGGAGGCGAACAATTCTCGAATGACCGACCGCTGCGAAAGCAAGTCGTCATCACTGAATTGCGACCGCTCCTTCAAGTCAGCACCCACACAAAAGGCCCGAGCTTTCGACGACGACAGCACGAGGGCACGGGTTTCGTCGTCCGCCGAAATGGTTCTAAGGGTCGAAACGATTTCGCGGGCGAGCTCGGTGGAGACCGCGTTCAGCGCTTGCGGTCTGTCGAGTTCGATCTCGACGACGAAGTCGGCATGACGACGAACGACGAGCCCGGACGACGGGCTGCGCGCGGTATCTGACTCGACGCTACTGCTCATGCGGCCGACATTACGCCGGACGTCGGGCTCAGTGCTGCGGCTCGGGCTCGCCCGCACCCATGCCGCGCCGATTCTGGTTCTCTTCGACCATGCGATACAGCTCGCGCTGCACGTGCTCGACCCCAGGCACGTCGGTCAGCGAAATCTGGCCGCGCTCGCCCGCCGACTCGACCACCAGCGTGCCGCTGCGCAGGATGCGCTCGAACAGTGTCTCGGAAAACGAGACGTCGTTGATGCGGTTCAGCGGGACGTCGCGACCGTGGCGCGCGACGATTCCGGTGCGGATGATCAACCGGTCGGTCGTCAGTACGTACCGGGTCGTCACCCAGCGCAGGTAGCGCAAGACGGTGAACCAGAAGATGAGCACGACTGCCACCGCGAGGATGATCCACTGCACGATGCGGTGCGCGCTGCCATGCGGTGCGGCGGCGATGCCGTAGCCGCCCAGGCCGCACACGACCAACAGCACCAGCGCCGGCACGACCAGCTGGCCCCAGTGCGGGTGCAGATCGAGCACTATCTCTTCGCCGTCGCTCATCGTCATGCTCATGGGCAAATCGTGGCACGTCCGACGACGTCCGGCGAGTATTTCGGTATCGGCAATACGCGGGTTCAGGAGTACACAGGGTCACGCCGCCGCCGGCCACCGGCGACCCGCGTCGAGTGCAGGCTTCGAGCGGTCGCCGGTGGGCGAAATCGGCCGAAACCCTTTACGCGATGATGGCGCGCTCGGGTCGCGGGCCATCCGGTGGCGATGTGCCGCTCGGGATTTATCGGAGGTGGATCACGTCACCCGCCGTGACGATCTCTTTGCCGGACGACGTGTGCACCACGAGCGAACCGTCACCGTCGACGTCGACCGCGTCACCTTCGAGGACGCGGTCACCCGCAAGCTGCACGCGTACCTGCCGACCGATCGTGCTGCAAAGCTCGCGGTACCCAGGCAACACGCTCGCGTCACCGTCGCCACCCGCCGACCGCCATGAGTTGTATTGGCCGGCGATTCCGCGCAGCGCTGCGCGCAGCACCGTGTCGCGATCGGTCGTGTTCGCGCCGGCCAACGCCAACGAAATCGCTGTAGCCACGGGCAATTCAGCTTCGCGGAGGGTGACGTTGAGACCGACGCCGACGACGGCGGCGGGCCCAGCCGGCGTCTCGACCCGCTCGGCCAGAATCCCGCCGAGCTTGCGCTCGCCGACAAGCAGATCGTTCGGCCATTTCAGTGCGACGTCAACTTCGGCAACCCTCGCAACGGCTCGGGCGACACCCACGCCCACCACCAACGGCAGCAACGGCCATCGGCCGGCCGGCACGTCAACCGGTCGCAGCAGCACCGAGAAACTCAACCCCGAACGAGCTGGCGCACTCCACGCACGGTCGAGTCGGCCACGGCCGGCCGTCTGGTGTTCTGCGATCAGCACCAGACCCTCGGCCGCACCGGACCGCGCCTGTTCTGCGACGTCCGCGTTCGTCGAACCGGTCTCGTCGACAACGTGCACCTCGCGCCACAGCCCGCCGTCGACAAGGGCCGAATTCAAAGCCCGGACGACGAGCGGCGGACGATCGAGATCGCTCCAGCGCGACGTGGGCATTACGGATCAGCCGGTGTTTTGCAGGCCCGCAGCGACGCCGTTGACCGTCAGCAGCAGGAGGCGCTGGGTGCGGTCACGCTCATCGTCGTCGGCGACACCGGCTCGTAACGCTTCGAGCGCGCGCAGTTGCAGGTGCGAAAGTGCGTCGACATAAGGGTTTCTGAGCTCGACCGCTCGGCCGAGCACGCGGTGCGACTCAAGCAGCTTCTCGTGTCGGAAAACCTTGAGAAGCCACGACGTGGTGAGGTCGAACTCGGCGAGAATGGTGGCGGCCAGCTCAGGTCGACCGCCCAATGCCAGATGGCGTTCGGCGATATCGCGATCGGCTTTGGCCAGCGACATTTCGACGTTGTCGAGCATCGCGGTGAATAGCGGCCACTCTTCGTATGCTGACTGCAGCACGTCGAGGTCGCCAACTGCTGCCAAGCCACTGCCGAGCCCGTACCAGCCGGGCAACGTGGTGCGGGTCTGAGACCAGGCGAAAACCCACGGGATGGCACGCAGGTCGGCGAGCCCACCGCCCGATGTGCGTCGCGCCGGACGCGATCCGATCCGAAGCGATCCGATTTCGGGCAGCGGGCTAACGGCTGCGAAAAACTCGGCGAACCCGTCTTGCTCGACCAGTGAACGGTAAGCAGTGCGGGCCGCATCGCTCACCTGATCGAAGGTCGAACGATGCTTCGCCGCGACTTCGGTGCCGCGCGCTTCGACCGAAGGGGTCGACGCGAGCATCACCGCCGCGGCCACCTGGTCGAGGTGGCGATGCGCGATCACCGGGTGACCGTAACGCGCGAAGATGACCTCACCTTGCTCGGTCACCTTGAACCGGCCGTCGATCGAACCCGGTGCCTGCGAGAGCACCGCGCGATTCGCCGGCCCTCCGCCGCGACCGACCGCACCGCCCCGACCGTGGAACAAGGTGAGGACGACGTCGTTCTTGCGCGCCCATTGCGCGAGCGCGGACTGCGCGTCGTAGAGCGCCAGCGTCGCCGATACGGGCCCGACGTCCTTGGCGGAGTCTGAATAGCCGAGCATCACTTCGAGGCGGCGGCCGTTGCTAGCCAAACGTGCTTTAACAGCAGGCGATTCGAGCGCTTTGTCGAGCACAGAGACAGAGCGAACGAGGTCGTCTTGCGTCTCGAACAACGGCACCACGTCGAGCACCGGCGGCATGCCGTCGGTAGCCAACGCGGCAAGCTCGTAGACCGCGGCGATATCGGCGGCGGTTCGGGTGAAGCTGATGACGTAGCGGCGGCACGCGTCGACGCCGTATTCATCTTGCAGCCACGCAATCGTGCGGATCGTCTCGAGTACCTCGGCGGTCATGGGCGAAACTTCGCCGCCTGCTTTCACCTCGGCGAGCGCAGTGGCATGCACCTCGGAATGCTGGCGCACTTCGAGCTCTGCGAGGTGAAATCCGAACGTCTCGACCTGCCAGATCAGGTGCTGCAGTTCGCCATAAGCGAGTCGATGCGCACCCGCTTCGGCGAGTGACTCCTGCACGAGCCGCAAGTCTGCGATCAATTCGGCCGGACGACGGTAACCACCGGGCGCGCCATTGCGGCGGGCCTTGATCCGAGCTACGGCGTAAAGCACGAACACGCGGTGCGGCTCGCCAGGAGCACGCAGCGTGAGTTCGTCGACCAGGGCCCGGTGCTCGGGAAGCGCCGCGTCGATCGCCGCCTGTAACGAAGCACTGGCCGGCGTGGTCGCCGCCTCGGCGGTGAGCGTGCGGCCGATTCTGTTGGCGGCCCGTTCGAGCGCGAGCAGAACATGGCCGGCCTGGGTGGCAAGCGCCTGCTTGGTGATGGTGGAGGTCACGTTGGGATTGCCGTCGCGATCACCGCCGACCCAACTACCGAGCCGCATGAATGCAGGCGCGGCTGGCACCTGTGCACCGGATTCGGAGCCGAGCAAAAGATGGTCGAGGCCTCGGTAGAGCACGGGCACGACCCGAAAAAGCGTTTCGTCGAAGACGGCCATCGCGGTGCGCACCTCGTCAAGCGGGTCGACCGCCGTCGACCGCAGGTGCGCGGTGCGCCACAAGATGTCGATCTCTTCGAGCAGCCGGCGACGGGCGTCGGACTGCTCGGCGGGACCCCCGCGTGGGTCGTCGATGCGATCGAGTTGCTCGCTGGCCCGCGAGATGGCCGTGACGACAGCTCGCCGCCGCGCCTCGGTCGGATGCGCCGTGAGCACCGGATGCAATGCCAGGCCCGACAACACCTCGGCAAGGCCGTCGGATCCAAGCTGGCCCCGCACCTCGTCGATCGTGGTGGCCAGCGAGTCGCCGACGCGGCCGGCACTCGCGTCGCGACTACGCAACACCCGCACCCGGTGGTGCTCTTCGGCAAGGTTCGCGAGATGGAAGTAGACGGTGAAGGCACGCGCCACTTCTTCGGCCCGGCCGAGCGACCAGCTGCGCACCAGCTTCACGACCTGGTCGGAGGAGTCAGCGGCGCCCGCGCCCGTGCGGGCCGCGATCACCATTCGTCGCAACTTCTCGACGTCGGCCAGCAGGTCATCACCACCGAACTCGCGCAGCACCTGACCGAGCAACTCGCCGAGGAGTCTCACCTCGCGTCGCAGCGGCTCCGGCATCTCGAGCCGGGCTCTCTCACGGGGCGCACTGTTTTCGGATGCGACAGCGTTCTCAGTAGCGGCGGCGGCAGTTTCGGCGGCAGGCACGGCCTACAGCGTACTGTCAGCGCCATGAGCGCCGATCAGCAGCCGGACGTTCAACCGAACGTTGCACCGGCGAGTGGCCTTGCCGCGCATACCACCGCGGGCAAGCTCGCGGATCTCGAAGCCCGCCACGACGAAGCCGTGCATGCAGGATCGGCCAGGGCGGTCGAACGCCAGCACGCGAAGGGAAAGAAGACGGCGCGCGAGCGAATCGCGGCACTGCTCGATCCCGATTCGTTCGTCGAACTCGACGAACTCGCAAGGCACCGCTCGACCGCGTTCGACCTCGCGTCGAATCGGCCGTACGGCGACGGCGTGGTCACTGGCTACGGCACCGTCGACGGTCGCCAGATATGTGTGTTCTCCCAAGACTTCACCGTGTTCGGCGGCAGTTTGGGCGAGGTATTCGGCGAGAAGATCCTGAAAGTCATGGATCTCGCGCTCAAGGTCGGTTGCCCGATCGTCGGCATCAACGACTCAGGTGGCGCCCGGATTCAAGAAGGCGTCGTATCTCTCGGCCTCTACGGCGAAATCTTCTATCGCAACACCATCGCATCGGGCGTCATCCCGCAGTTCTCCTTGGTGCTCGGGCCATGCGCTGGCGGCGCGGTGTACTCCCCGGCGATCACCGATTTCACCGTGATGGTGAAGAACACGAGCTACATGTTCGTGACCGGCCCCGACGTGATCCGGACCGTGACGCACGAGGAGGTCACGAAAGAGGAGCTTGGCGGCGCGATGACGCACAACGCGAAAAGCGGCGTCGCGCACTTCGCGGTCGCCGACGATCGGGAGTGCCTGGCGCTGCTGCGCGATCTGCTCAGCTATCTCCCGTCGAACAATCTCGACGACCCGCCGCGGCGCGAGACGAGCGATCCGATCGATCGCGAGGACGCCGCGCTCGATCGCCTGATTCCCGATCAACCGAACCAGCCGTACG
>JBOGEK010000171.1:0-4870 GCA_050743645.1 Acidothermaceae bacterium | reverse complement strand
TGCCGGCCGACGAGATGGGTGGCAAGGGCGCTCGTCTGTTGCGTGACGCCGTCGAGGGCCGGGCCGATCTCGCGCACGTCGAGACCGTGGCAACATCCCTAGTCGTAAGGAATTCCACGGCTCCGGCGGCTACAGGCCCCTGACATTCCCGCGCCGGTTCAGTTGGCCCCGGCACTGTTGCGTGTGATCCTCTGAGGTGCCGTGTCGGGGAGTCAACCCGGCGGTGACGCCGCACGACGACAGCTAAGGCTTCGGATCGAAATTTGCGCCTAGGCCGTTCTAGCCATCACGGCCTTATCGTCCCACCCGTTCGCTCTAGCGAATCGTGGTCGGCCGTCCTCATACCGCGGAACACCGGCGCCTTGTGGATGGCGCGGTGCGTGGGTGTGGATAAGCAGGGTCTGCGTTTTGCTTGTAGGGCTGGGATTTCGCAGAAACAGTTTTGTCAGTAAGCCCCGTTAGCGTGTGGGCATGTTCGTTGGAGCTGCACCATTCGTCGACCCGGCCGCGCTTGCCGCTGATGCGTCGCGGCGTGACGACCTATCGGGAGGCGAAATAGCGTTGTGTGATGGCGAGCTTCTCGATGTCGAAGTGTGCGATGGTGACGACCCGGTGGCCGGGTGGTGGCTGGATTTGGAGCCGGGTCCGACGGCGATGGCGGTCTTGGGCGGGATCGACCCAGCGCGGCTCGACCGGGCCGGCCGAGTCGCCTATATGACGGCCTGGGATCGTCAGAATTCGTGGCTCAACGCGCAGATACAGGCGGCGACCGTTGCGGTGGCCGGCCCCGAGCCGACGACCGAAGACGACTGGGCGCGTGATGAGATCGGCGTTGCGTTGAAGATGTCGGCCCGCGCCGTTCAGCAACGCGTTCATCTCGCTCGCATGCTGATCGAATCGCTGCCCGGCACGCAAGAACTGCTCGCCTCGGGCCAGATCAGCATGCGGCATGCGCTGGCGATGGTCGAGTTGTGCGCGCCGGTTCCGGCCGCTGTACTTTCCAAAGTAGAAGCTCGGGTGTTGGGCAAGGCGCCGAATCAAAGTGTCGCGAGTTTTCGCCGGAGCGTGCGCCGCGCGATCATCGCATTGGCGCCGGCTGCGGCCGACGAAGCACACGAGTTCGCCCGTGAACAGCGCGACGTTGTGATGATGCCGGAGCCAAACGGCATGGCGACCGTCATTGCCACTCTCACGGCGACCGAGGCCCGTGGCCTGTTCCAAGCGGTGGACGCGCTCGCCCGGGGCCGCCATCAAGCCGCCGGTGGTCGTAAGAGCGGTGTCGGTATCGGTCAGCGGCGCGCCGACGCGCTCGTTGCATTGGCCGACGCCGCACTAGCCGATCGGCGATTGCCGAAGACCCACGGTCGACCCGTCGAGCTGCAGATCATGATTGACGTACCCACGCTGCTCCACCTTGCCGAAAACCCCGCAGAACTCATTGGCTACGGCCCGATCCCGCCGCAGATGGCCCGCGACCTCGCGGGCCGTGCCGCCTGGCGCCGGCTGGTCATCGACCCCGTCGACGGGCACCTACTCGACTACGGTCGCCGCACCTACCGGCCACCAAAACGGCTCGCCGATTACATCTCAGCGCGTGACCGCACCTGTCGTGTCCCGGGCTGTCAGCGGCCGGCCATCCTGTGCGACGCCGACCACGTCATTCCATTTGGCAACGGCGGACCTACGTCGAGTGACAACTGCGTGAGCTTGTGCCGCCGTCATCATCGGTTGAAGACGATGCGGCGGTGGAAGTTGGTCCGTCAAGAGGATGGCCGTTTGCAGGTTGTCACTGCAGCCGGTATCGCGCACGACCTGCCGATTCCTGACCAGCGCGACCCTTAGCGCGACCCTTAACCGGATTCATTGATGCGAGTCGCGACGCGACTCGTGGCACGGCTTCGTTCGCGAGCGAGAGTCCGACTCAACACGGGTTTCATTGCCGAGCCGTCGTACGGTTCGTTGCACCGCTGCAATCGGCGACCGCCACGATCAGTTGCACGCGCAGCAGTCTGCTGCCTGCGGTCGACTGAGGTGCAGCCCAGCGGCGAGGCTCCGCCATGCCTGTAGTGAGACACGTCGCGCCGATTTGGTGCCGAAGCCAGAACCCGCGGCCGATCGAGAATGACGAGCCGGCCGAGAAGAGTCAGCAAACCGATGGACGCCAGCAACCCACCCGGCACCGGCGAACCGGGAAGCACCGGCCAACCGGGAAGCTCTGGCTGAGCGGGACGGCCCTGCCGTCCCCAAAGCACCAGCCGACCGGGCGGCACCGAGAGAGCGCGAACGAGGTTCGAACGAGGAACCATGTACGTCGTGCAGGATCTGACGTTGCCGCTCATGGGCTAGCGCGCCTATGACATCTGAGGGAAACACGGGACTGCTCCTTCGCGACCGACCATCTGAGTCTTCATCGACGTCCATCGATGTTCCACGCAGCTTGCCTTATCCATAGACACCTGTCAACATAGATATGTGTCGAAGTCTGCGGAAGTTCAAACCCGGCTACCTCGCCGCCCGGGGCCGACCGGTCGCAAACCTGCTGCGCCGGACCGCGAACCCGTCGTCGTCGGCCGCACGCCCGTCGAGACCGTGGCGTGCTGTTCGCCGCTCACCCGCGAGCCCTTGTCGGTAGACCAGGCCGAGCACGTGTCAACCCTGCTAAAGGCGCTCGCCGATCCGGTGCGCCTACGCCTTATGTCACTTGTCGTGTCGAGCGCCGACGGCGAGGTCTGCGTCTGCGACCTCACCGACGCATTCGACCTCTCGCAGCCGACGATCAGTCACCACCTCAAGGTGCTGCATGACGTCGGCTTGCTCGATCGTGAGAAGCGCAGCACCTGGGTCTACTACCGGGCGCGCAGCGAGGTACTCGACACCATCGCGGCGCTGATCAGCCCGTCGCTCGCATCGAAAGGCGCCAAAGCGCGGTCGTCTTGACCGCTGTTGCGTAGGCTGCCTGCGTCGGCCAACCTACGCGGCTGGCAGAAATCCGATCGGGCGGTGAGATGAGAGCGCTGGTGCGGCTCTTCCACGCACTGCTCCACCGACCGGGCACCACCGTGATGATCCTGCTCGTATCCCTCGTCGCCTCGGCTGCGGCCGCCACCGCCCCGATCTATTACGAGAGCGCGCGTACCTCGATCGTGCGCGACACGCTCGATTCTGCCCCTTTGATCGAGCGCGGCTTCGAAGTCACCAAGCAGGGCACCGCCGCCGGTTCGCTCGATCCGCTCAAGCGCGGGCTCGACGCAGCACAGCGAGTCGCGGTGCCGGACGCCGCCATGCGGGCGCGGGCATTCGAACCACCCGTTGACGCCGTTGAGGCTACGGCGTTCTTCCGTGAATTCTCCGAGAACCTCACGCTCGCCTGGCGCACCGACATCTGCGCGCACCTGCGGATCGTGTCGGGTACCTGCGCGTCGTCGGTCAACCAGGTGACCATCAGCGAATCGCTGGCGGCGGCCAACGGGTGGAAGGTGGGGCAGCGACTTACGCCGCCCGACTGGCCGACCCTGGTCGTCAGCGGCATCTACTCGGTTCCCGACTTTTCGCAGCCCTACTGGTTCGGCCGCGGCGGCACCTACTTTCCGGCCGAAGATGCCTCGGGCACGGCTAAGGCTGACCTTTCCCAGGTCGGCGATGCGATGTTCACCGTCCGGCAAACGGTCGACGGAGCAGCGACCACGGTGCAAGGCACTGTGGTAATCGACCAACTCATCAACGGTGACACGGTAAAGGCGGGTGACCTCGACGTCCTCGCCGCGGCCGTGCTGCACATCCAAGCCTCGCAGGACCTCGCTTTCCTCACTGCTTCATTGCAAAGCGGGCTGCCCGGCGTGGTCAGCACGATTCACGCGAGCTGGCGAACGCTTGCCGTGACGGAGTTTCTGATCGGTGTCCAGCTGCTCGTGCTGGTCTGGTTGTTGATGTTTCTCTTGGTGCGGGACGCCGTCGACGCGCGCGCGGCCGAGATCGCGCTCGTCAAGTTGCGCGGCTACAAAGGCCTGCGACTGCTGGCCTTCGGCCTCGCTGAGCCGGCGAGTCTGCTGGTGATCGCGTTGCCGCTTGGTGTGGCGGTGGGTTGGGCAGTCACCGCGGGGCTCGCGCATGTGCAGCTCCGGCACGGGATCGCGACCGAGCTGCCGGTCCTCGCCTGGGCTGCTGCCGGTGTGGCGACGCTCGGTGGGCTCGCCGCCATCACGGTGGCGGGCCGTCGCACGTTGCGCAGGTCGGTGGTCGACCAATGGCGGCGTACCGAACGCCACGGTACCGACCGTGGCTGGGTCATCGATGGAATTGTCCTGACCGCTGCTGTGGCGGGCCTGGTCGAACTGCGCGTCAGTGGGCAGATTAATTCGGTCGGCCATGGCTCTCTCGGGCTGCTCGAGCCCGGCCTGCTCGGTGTAGCAATTGCTGTCGTCGCGTCAAGGCTGCTGCCCGTCTTATGCCGTAGCGCATTCGACGCAACCCGCAGGCGCGGTGGGTTGGGTGTTTTCCTTGCGGTGCGTCACGTTGCCCGCCGACCGGGCGGCGTCCGCACGATGATCATTCTTGCGACCGCGTTCGCGCTTGCGACCTTCGGGGTCGCCGCGTGGTCGACGGGGCGGGCGAACCGCGCGCTGGCGGCCGGAGTCTCGGTGGGCGCTCCGACGGCCTATACCGTGACCCCGCCGTCCGGCACCGATCTCGGAGCGATCGTCGATGCGATCGATCCCGGTGGCACGCAGGCCGCCGTGGTCGACAGCTATTACAACGGCGGCACCGAGTTGTTGGCCGTCGATCCGGATCGATTCGCGCACCTCGCCGCGTGGAGCGGCCGTTTCTCGAAAGAGTCGCTGTCGTCCCTGATGGCGAAGGTGCAGCCGACCGC
>JBOGEK010000170.1:0-11318 GCA_050743645.1 Acidothermaceae bacterium | reverse complement strand
GAGCCGATCACTGCGAGCGGGATGTTGCGGCGCGGGTTGTCACTTTCTCCGCCGAGTTCCACCCCTTGGCGGAAACCCAAGAACGAGAACACGATGCCGGCAACGACGATGGCGTGGAACATGCCTTTCACGCCGCTCGGAGCGAAGCCGTACTTGTCGAAGTTCGCGGTGTGGAACGTCGTGAACAGGAACGCGAAGATGGTAATGAGGATGATCGCAAGCTTCCACCACACGATGACGTTGTTGAGCCGGGCGAACCACCGGATACCGATGAGGTTCACGAACGAGAACAACAACATTCCACCCGCGGCCGCCCCGTAGCCTTCGGGCCAACTCAGCACCCCTGATTTCGTGAACAGTGATGGCGCGTAGCTGCTGGCGTATTGGATCGCACCCTCGACCTCGATGGGTGCGACCACGGCTGCGGCCAGCCAGGTCACCCAGCCCATAGTGAAGCTTGCGAACGAGCCGAACGAGTAGTGCGGGAACCGCACCACTCCGCCCGCCACCGGAAACATTGCGCCGAGTTCGCTGTACACGAGCCCGATTAGCATGATCATGAAGGCGCCGAGCACCCACGCGAAGATGGCGACGGGACCCGCGATGTGCGTGGCCTTGAACGCACCGAACAGCCAGCCCGACCCGATGATTGAGCCGACGCCGGCAAAGAGTAAGCCGACCGGTCCGACGTGACGGCGCAATCCGCTCGTCGCGTCTTCTGCCGCGTACTCGAACGATTCGCCGGCCGGCCCTGTGACGGCTTGAGAACCTCGCGAACTGGACACGGAGACCTCCTTCGTCGCGGGCGGTTGATCCCCGGCGGTCGGACGGTTTAACCCGGTTCATACCAGTCGGATACGGACCGTGAGTTTGGCCTCGTGAGATCGGGGAACCGGAAGATCGTCTCGCGATGAAGAGGATGTGCACGATGGCAGCACAAGATGTCCAGTTCACTGCTTCGACGTTCGCGCCACTCGCAGTCGGCTTCTTCGGACTGGGAACCGGCTACCTCATCTACTTCTCACAAGAGCTTTTCGGCTGGCCCGCACGTGACGACCGCGTCAATACCGCCACGGGCGTCTGGGGTATCTGGATGCCGGGGTTCATGCAACTCTTGACGGGCATCTATCTGTTCGTCGGCCTTGCGTGGTTGCACAGCTTCCGCGAAAAGCCGCTCTACATGGCGGCCCTAGCGTTTACTGCGTACGGCGTGCACTGGTTCGCCATAGGTTTCAACCGGGCACGCGGTGCGGACCCGCGCCCGAATGCCGGAATGGCAGTGGCCTTCACGATGATTTCCGCGCTGGGCATAGTCGTGTTCTTCAAGGCTTCCGACTGGCCCGTCGGCGTGTTGTTTATCGGCCTGACGCTGATCTATGTCAGCGACATCTTCGCGAGTGCTCGCGGACTGGTTCCCGACCGGGTCTCGGTTCTGGGCGAACGCAGCCTCGGCTTCTGGCACTTGCTCACCGGCTTGTGGCTGATGTACCTGACCTGGGCGACGGCGCTGAACTTCGCTAATGGCATGAAGCTGCCGCTTTGATTGCCGCTGAGCGGTGAGCAGCTAGCATCGCGGAATGACGAACCGCCCTCGCATTACTGTGTTTTCGCTCGGTGGCACCATCGCTTCGATGCCGGACGACGCAGGCGTTGCGGGGGCGGCGGGCCCGACTGGTGTGACACCGCAACTCGATGCCAGCGATCTGCTCGCCGCCATCCCTTCGGTGGGCGAGATCGCCGATATCGAGGCCGTCGCCTTTCGACAGGTCGCGTCATGCGAGCTGACGCTCACCGACTGTGTCGCGCTGGCGACGGAAATTCAGACCAACCTGAACGCCGGAGCGGCAGGCGTTGTCGTCGCTCAGGGCACCGACACGATCGAAGAAACCTCGTTCGCCCTCGACCTGTTGCTCGATGTATCGCAGCCGGTAGTTATCACGGGAGCGATGCGGGCCCCTTCGAAGCCCGGCGCCGACGGTGCGGCGAACCTCCTCGCGGCAGTACGCGTTGCCGCGTCCGACGGCGCGAACGGCTTGGGTTGCGTCGTCGTCATGAACGATGAAGTTCATGCCGCCCGATTCGTACGGAAGGCCGACACGTCGAGCCCGGCGGCATTTGCGTCGGCGGGTACCGGAGCAATCGGCTGGGTTGTTGAAGGTCGCCCGCACATCGTCGTCCGACCTGTGCGGCTCGAACCTCACGGATTGCTCGATGCGGTCACCATGCGTGGTGACGCGCCGATTCCGCGAGTAGCGCTGATAAAGGTCGGTCTGGGCGACGACGGTGCGCTGCTGAAGCAGATCGAGCCACTCGGCTACGCCGGCCTCGTCGTCGAGGCAATGGGTGGCGGCCACGTGCCCAGTGGGATCGTCGCGATTCTTGACGACCTTGCCGGTCGCATGCCCGTCGTGCTCGCGTCGCGGGCCGGAGCAGGCGAGGTGTTGCGCGTAACATATTCGTATTCAGGATCAGAGGTCGACTTGCTCGATCGTGGGTTGGTTCGGGCCGGTTACCTCGACGGCTTGAAAGCGAGGATCCTGCTGTCGCTACTGCTCGCCGCGGGCTCGGATTCTCGTGCGATCGCAGCCGCTCTCGCGCACTTCTCGGCGTGACACGATCACGACACCCAGGCTTCGCGTGAGGTCGCAACGGGGGCGCCAATGCGAATCGATTCACCGATCGCCAGGCTGATGAGGTGGTCTTGGAGTCCGTCGGCGAGCGGGTACGGAGGGGGACCGTCGCCACTGCACCACGAGCCCATCGCCGCAAGCAGATGGGCAACCGCGAGGTCGTCTTCGGAGAACCGGGCGCCGAAGAAGTCGTTGCGGTAGACGACTTTTCCGTCGAAGCTGATGTGGTCGAGATCTGATCCCTCGAGGTTCAGGTCGATTCCGGCCCGGCGCCTGATGAGATGCGATTCGATCGGCGTTCGGGGATCTACCAGCCGCACAACGGTGTCGTCGACGATCTCACCGTTCGAGCCACGTACCACAATGCGCCTGGTGCGTAAGGGGTTCCACCACTGATTGTCGGTGAAGTCGTACAACCCCATACGCCCACCGAAGTCGATTGTGGCGATCGTGGTGGCGAGGTCGTGAGGGGAATCGTCGCCGCTCCAGCCCTGTGGCGTGAGCGGATTGGCAAGCGGCGCGATGAACTCCTGGGCGCTGACTCGTGCTTCGGCGAATCCGACGTCCAAGAAGTGCCGAATCATCGACACCGCGTGATAAAGGTGCGTCGACGAAACCTGCAACGACGTCGGCTCGCCGATTACCCCGTCTTTGACCAGCTTCAGCCGGGCCGCGTGTGCAGGCATCAACGTGTATTGCTCGCCGACCTGCACGAGGCGACTCGATCCCACCCGCTGCCAGAGATTACGCAGGCCGTCGAGGTCGGGCGCGGGCGGCGTTTCTGCCAGCACATGTGCGCCGAGTTCGACCAGCTCTTCGGTGACGTGCGGTGTCACCGGCCACGGCACCGACGCGATCACGAAATCGGGCTTGGTGGCAACGAGCTCAGCGGCCGAACGAAAGGTCGGGATTCCCCATGCCGCTTCGACTTCTGCGCCACGTTCGGCGGACCGCGTCACCACGCCGGCGACGCTGAACCGGTCAGGAGCTTGACGAGCGAGCCGAAGAAAGAACTCCGATCGCCAACCGCTGCCGACGATACCGAACCTGTTCATTTGACATCGGCCACGACCGGCGCGTGATCGGAGGCCCCGGTTCCTTTGCGCGCCTCACGATCGACATAGGAGTCGACGACCGAATCGGCGAAAGCCTGGTCGCCGTAGATGAGGTCGATACGCATACCGCGGTTTTTAGGGAAGCACAGTTGGCGGTAATCCCAGTAAGTAAACGGCTGGTCGTACTTCAAAGGACGCGGAACGACATCGATGAGGCCAGCCGCTCGCAACGCCGCCAGGGCAGCTCGTTCGGGCTCGCTCACGTGAGTGCTCTGCACGAACTGGCCGATATCCCAGACGTCGTGGTCGGTCGGCGCGATGTTGAAGTCGCCGAGGACGGCGAAGCGTCGCGACGGCGTCAGCTCGTCGACGACGGTTGCGCGCAATGACTCGAGCCAACGCAGCTTGTAGTGGTAATGCGGATGGCCCAGCTCGCGGCCGTTCGGAACGTAGACCGACCACACCCGCACGCCACCGCAGGTGGCTCCGATCGCCCGATGCTCGGGGGCTTCTAGCATCGACCCCTCGGCGAGGAAGCCGGGTTGGTCAACCAGCCCGGCCCGGACGTCGTCCAATCCGACTCTGGAAAGGATGGCGACGCCGTTCCACCGGCCGGCAGCATCGATCGCTGATTCGTAGCCGAGTTCGGCGACCTGCGCGGTCGGAAAGTCGGCCGGCGAACACTTGAGTTCTTGCAGGCACAAGACGTCGGGCTGGGCCGATGACAACCATTCGAGAAGCCTCGGCAGCCGCGCAGTGACCGAGTTGACGTTCCACGAGGCGATTCGCATCAGCCAACCCTGCCACATCGGCAGGCCGGGCACCGCGCTAGTTGGCAGGCGGCAATCGGTCGACGCGCTTCAGGAAAGACCGAAGCGCAAGGAATTGCGAAAGCGAATCCTTGTGGACGTCACAGGCCGTCCAGATCTTCTCCCGGTCAGGGGTGTGCACCTTCGGGTTGTTCCAGACGACTGCCCAACATGCCGGGGCTTGGCAACCTTTGGCAGCGCAGATTGCGGTGGCGTGGTCGACCTGCATGCCCCCTATTGTCGCAGCGCTCGGCGTGCATCGGCCCATGCGCGCAATCCGTGGAAGCGACGGCGGCTGAAGAAGATCACGCCAGCCGCAGCGGCCAAGATCGCGAACGTGACGACACCGCCGGCACCGCCAGTGATCGGCACCGGCTTCGTCGCGCATTGCGATACTCCGCCGATGCTGGCGCTGACCTTCACCCCGTTGAGGGTCCAGTCGGCGCCAGTCGAAAGATCGGCCGCGCTGACCGTGGGCGCCCACACGTTGTCATGCCTGCCCGGAAGAAACACCGTCGGCTGCCCGCGGTCTTGCGGCGCGGGGGAGACGAAGTTGAGCGCACCAACCGGGTACGTCTGCGTCGTCGCGCTGCTGTTGTTGTAGCCGATGTCGGCGGTGATGCTGCCATCGCTATTTGGCCAGTAGCACGACACGTACGGTTGCACGGGGGACGTCGCAGCCTGCGCTACCCCGCTCATACCGGTCGCCATGCCGATAGCAGCGGTAAGTGCGCCCGCCCGAAGGGCGAAGCGGCTCCACCGGCGTGAGGTCATCTTCGACACGTGCATACCTTCCGTGGATTGCAGCTCGGCCGTCGGCACTCCGACGTCGATTAGTGCATCGGACGTCGATGGCGCGTCCCGTACCTCCGCGCGCGCGAATGTGCTGGGCTGCAGGTAAACGTCGCGCCGCCGACCGTTCGAACGGCGTGTGGCATTCGGAGCAATGCGGGGCCGGATCAGCTCAGTCCAGCCGGGTTCAGCCCTTATGCGCCGGTGAGGGCATTGCGGGCTGCCACGCAATACTCGCGCCCGCTGGGGTCCCGCAAGGTCACCCATCCCTTGTCCTCGTGCGCGTAGCCAGCACCGAGCTCAAGGTGGCGCTGCACCTCGGCATCGACGTCGTCAGATGCGAGGTCGAGATGGGCGCCCATCTGCTGCAGGGGTTTGCCGTCGTCCAACCGCTGCAGCAACAGGCGAAGCGGTATGCCGGATGGCCGTGCTAGGTGACCGAATTCGCGAAGACTTCTGGGCAGCCGACGGCTCGTTGCGCTTCGCCATGCGGATCGTCGACGTGGAAGTCAAGGTGGCACCCGGGCGCGCCGTTATCCAGTCTTGAACGCGGAGATAGGCGTCGCCGTGGAGCGGGATCAGGGTGGCAAACTCACCGTTGAGCCCACGCCTGTTTGACAGCTTGGACGCCGTCACCGCCTGCCAGAACTCGGCAGCGGCCTGGCTGCCGGCGCCTCGCGGTGTGTCGATAAACGCCGTCAAGCAATGAAAGGTCATGCGGATATCTTCGTGCAAACACCGTCCGGAGACGACTCCGTCGTGCCTGTGCGAGACTCCACTGTCTGACGGCGAGCCGGGAAGGGTTCATGAACCGATACGCATTGCTGATTTTGGCTGCGACGAATCGGGTCTACACCGAGTCGTCGGTTGCACTCACCCAAGCAGAGTTGGCGGTGTTCGCCGCCGAGGTGCTCGGTGGCGCGGTGAGCGAGATCGAGGCGGCGACGATCGGCGGCGTGCACTACGTGACCTTTGTGGCCGATGCGCTCGATGCGAGAGAGATTGCGCTGCTGTCGAACCTCTCGTCGGTGCACGCGCTCTTCGCACGCGAGGGCGACCTGCTACGCCCGCTCACGCTGCACAAGCTCGACCGCTTCGACGACGACCTCATCACCATCCAGAAGTACTCGGGCAAGACGAACGAGCAGTTCACCAAACTGTTGCTGAACGTCACGCTGTTAGCGACGTCATTCGCAAGTGAACTGCTGGATCGACGCTTCCATGTTCTCGATCCGCTTTGTGGCCGCGGTACGACCTTGAACCAGGCAATGATGTACGGCTTCAACGCCTCCGGCGTCGAGATCGATCGCAAGGATTTCGAGGCGTATTCAAGCTTCGCCGAAACGTGGCTCAAACGAAAGCGGATCAAGCATCGGCTGCACTCCGGACCGGTGCGACGTGATAAGCGACTGATCGGTCGGCGGTTCGAGGCCTCGTTCGCCGCGAGTAAGGACGATTTCAAAGCGGGTGCATTGCAGCGGCTAGACGTCGTGAACGCAGACACGACTCAAGCGGGCGAGTTCTTCCAGCCTGCAACGTTCGACGTGATCGTCACAGACGCCCCGTATGGCGTGCAGCACGGTAGTCGCACGTCGGGCAAGGGCCTAGCCCGCAGCCCGATAGAGCTGTTACGCGAGGCCGTGCCGAAGTGGGCGGGATTGCTGCGGAGTGGCGGAGCAATCGGCATCTCGTGGAACACCAACGTGACGCGACGCGACGAGTTGGTGAAAGTGCTGGCGACGGCTGGGCTCGATCCGCTAGATGCCGGCGCGTATTCGGAGTTCGAACACCGCGTCGACCAAGCGATCGTGCGCGACGTGATCGTTGCTCGAAAGCCCTGACTTCGCGGCGTTAGTGCGATTCGCGTGCCACCTGGTCACCGCTGCCACCGACGAGAAAGTCGAGATCTGCCCCGGTCTCGGCGCCGAGCACGGTGCGCACATATAGATCTTCCCAACCGCGCCGAGGCTTCGCTAACCGCTCGGTCAGTGCTGCCGGTAGTTCACGATCGGCTAGCTCATCGTCAGAGACGTCGACTTCGATGCGGCGCGATTCGACGTCCAACATGATGACGTCACCGGTGCGCACGTGGGCCAGCGGACCGCCGCTGGCGGCCTCGGGGGAGACGTGTAGTACGACGGTGCCGTAGGCGGTTCCGCTCATGCGACCGTCGCAGATTCGGACCATGTCGCGAACGCCATGCTGTAACAGTTTCTTGGGTAGCGGCATGTTCGCGACTTCAGGCATGCCTGGGTAACCCTTTGGGCCGCAGCCGCGCAAGATGAGCACCGAGTTCGCATCGACGTCAAGGTCTGGCGAATCGATACGGGCATGGAAATCTTCGACGGAGTCGAAGACGACGGCCGGTCCGCGATGCGTCAGGAGCTGTGGTGACGCAGCCGCCGGCTTGATGATCGCGCCAGCTGGGGCGAGATTGCCGTACAGCACAGCGATCCCCGCGTCGGGCTGCAGCGGGTTGTCACGTGGACGGATTACTTCGGTGTCCCAGACGTTGGCGCCGTCGAGTGACTCGACGAAGGGGTGGCCCGTCACGGTTATCGCTGCTGTGTCGAGCAGATCCGCGATCTCGTTCAGCACGGCCCGCAGGCCGCCCGCCCGATGGAGATCTTCCATGAGATGGCGACCTGCCGGTTGAAGGTCGACAAGCAGCGGGACGCCCGACCCGATGCGATCGAAATCGTCGAGGGACAGCGGAAGGCCGAGTCGGCCGGCGATCGCGAGCAGATGCACCACCGCATTAGTCGATCCGCCGATCGCCGCCAACGTGACGATCGCGTTGTGGAAAGACCGCATCGTGATCAGTTGGCTTGGCCGGCGATCCTGTTGCACCATCTCGACGACCAGCTGGCCGGCTTCGTGCGAGCGTTCGAGCAACCTGCTGTCGGGAGCAGGGATCCCTGCGGTGCCCGGGATTGTCATGCCGAGCGCCTCGGTAACCAGTGCCATCGTCGAGGCAGTGCCCATCGTGTTGCAGTGGCCGCGACTGCGGATCATGGATGATTCCGAGTCGAGAAACGCCTGCTGTGTAAGGGTTCCGGCGCGCACCTCTTCGCTGAGTCGCCAGACGTCGGTGCCGCATCCCAGTGGTACGCCGCGGAAAGTTCCGGTGAGCATCGGGCCGCCAGGGACAACGACCGCCGGCAGATCGACAGAAGCCGCCGCCATCAACAGGGAAGGAATGGTTTTGTCGCAGCCACCGAGCAAGACCACACCGTCGATCGGGTTGGCGCGAAGCATCTCCTCGATGGCCATCGCGGCCATGTTGCGCCACAGCATCGCGGTCGGCCGCACCTGCGTCTCGCCGAGCGAGACGACGGGAAGGTTCAGCGGAACGCCACCGGCCTCCCAGACGCCGTTCTTCACTGCGGCGGCAACCTCGTCGAGATGGCTGTTACACGGTGTCAGATCAGAGGCGGTGTTGGCGATCGCGATCTGTGGCCGGCCTTCGAATGCCGAGGCGGGCGAGCCACGTCGCATCCACGCGCGGTGAATGTAGGCATTGCGATCGGTGCCGGCGTACCACTGCGAACTACGAAGGCGATCCATCACGGGTCCAGGTCGTCGCGGCGAAACACACGTGCACCGTATCGCGTCACTCACCACGGTTAGCCGCATCTAACGGTGTCGCGCCGGTAGCATTTCCGCCGTCGGCGCATGTCGACTTGACGACGAAAGCGAGCGAAAGGGCAACGAAGATGCGAGGACCATGCGGGCCTTCGTGATCAACGGTCCCGGTCTCGCCGAAGTGCGCGAGGTCGCGAACCCCGAACCGCAACCCGGCGAGGTGGTCGTTGACGTCGAACGCGCGGGGTTGTGCGGCACCGACGTCGAGTTCTTCACCGGCCACATGTCGTACCTGCACACCGGCCAGGCTCAATATCCAATCCGGATCGGGCACGAGTGGGTCGGTGTCGTTGCGCGTGTCGGCGAGCATGTCGATCCTGCCTGGGTCGGACGACGGGTGACGGCCGACACCATGCTGGGCTGCGGTAGCTGCCAGCGTTGCCTGCGTGGGCGGCAACATTTGTGCACCGACCGCTATGAGATCGGTATCCGCAACGGATGGCCTGGCGCGCTCGCCGAACAAGTGCGGGCGCCTGTTAAGGCGTTGCATGTGTTGCCGAACAACTGCGATCCGATTCTCGGCGCACTTGTCGAGCCCGGCGGCAATGCGTTACGAGCGGTGCGGGCAGCAGCTCTCTCGGCGGGGGAGCGGCTACTCGTCGTAGGCCCGGGCACGATCGGCTTGCTCGTGGCAGAAATCGCCCGCGCCCAGGGCATCGACGTCCATGTTCTCGGCGCGACTGACGAATCGATCGCCTTCGCACAATCGCTCGGGTTTGCACAGGTCTGGCGTCAGGAGCAATTGCCGTCGCTGCAGTTCGAAGCGGTGATCGACGCGTCGAATGGTGCTGCGATGCCGGCGTTCGCGGTCGAGGTCGTCGAGCCCGGTGGGCGCGTCGTCTACATCGGCCTTTCCGGTGAGCCAAGTCTCGTTGATTCGCGCATGATCGCGCTGAAAGACCTCACAATCTTGGGTATTCTCAGCGCTTCTGGCGGACTCGCCGGCACCATCGAGATGTTCGCCGATGGCACGGTCGATCCGCGGCCGCTCGTCGCCGCCACAATTGGTTTGGGCGACGTGGCGGCCGCACTGGGTGGCCAACGAAAGCTCGAATGGGGCGATGCACCGAAAATTCAAGTGGATCCGAGGCTGTGAACCGGTGCCGTGCACGGAGATCGTGCTTATCGCGCGTTGCCGGTGAGAACAACGGATAGCGTTACGGCCGTGACGATCTCGATCGAAGGATTCAGCCGCGAAACGCAACTTGCGATTGTGGCGGCGACTCGCGCCGCCGAGCTCTTGCGTGCAGGTGCCGGACGCGATCGCGTCACGAGCAAGGGCATCCGCGATGTCGTCACGGAGACTGACGTCACCGTCGAAGCCGAAATTCGTGCGGTGGCCGAACGTGCCGGCATTTCGATAGTTGGCGAAGAAGGCGGCGGAATCGCTCCAGAACGCGAGACGTATTGGCTCGTCGACCCGCTGTGCGGCACGTCGAACTATGTCGCAGGGCTACCGCTGTACTGCGCGAACATCGCGGTAGTAAGGAGCGATGAGGTCGTCGCTGGGGTGGTTGCCGACGCGAGCGGACTGTTCTTGGTGGCCGAGCGCGGTCTGGGAACCTTGGCGCTTCATGGCGGATCGCTTCGCCCGGCGCGGACGGCTTCGACGCCCGCGGTCATCGTCGAACCCGGGCGTGCAACTGGCGAACGTCGCGTACTCGCGGCTGCATTTACGTCGTCCGTCATCAGGTCCGACCGTTGGGATGTGATGGCCCTGAACTCCACGCTCTCGCTGGCGTACGTGGCCGACGGTCGTGCGTCGGCGTATGTGTTGTTCGCATCTGCGGCACTGCATGTTGCCGCCGGGGCTGCGCTCGCCGTCGAGGCCGGGGGAGTCGTAACAGACCTGGACGGCGTGCCCTGGTCGCTTCGCTCGGACGCCCTGGTCACAGCTGCAAACCCGCAGATCCATGCCGAACTCATGTCGTTCCTCAGCACAAGCGCCGAACGTTAAACCGAGACCGCGAAACGGCGATGTGGCACGATTTGCTAGATGACCAGCAGACCGGCGACGGCAGACCACCTGCGCGATCTGGCGCGGCTTCGCCGAGTCCGCGACCGCATCGATCGCGAATATGCGATGCCGTTGGACGTCGAAGAACTCGCCCGCGGCGCGCATATGTCGGCGGGCCACCTCAGCCGCGAGTTCCGGCGCGCCTACGGCGAGTCGCCCTATTCCTACCTGATGACGCGACGCGTCGAGCGCGCGATGGCGCTGCTGCACCTCGGCGACTTGAGCGTCACGGAGGTCTGTTTCGCGGTCGGCTGCTCGTCGCTGGGCACCTTCAGCACTCGTTTCACTGAGTTGGTTGGGGTGCCGCCGAGCACCTACCGGCGTAACGCGGAGCGCGCGGGTATGGGCATTCCGCCGTGCGTGGCGAAAC
>JBOGEK010000169.1:0-5970 GCA_050743645.1 Acidothermaceae bacterium | reverse complement strand
ATGCAACCGCAGTCCATCGGCCAGCTCTCGTCGCGATGGCGGGCCGCTTGGCCGCCGACCCGCAACTGCAACACCACGGCGCTGGCCGAGTCGATTCCGGTGTCGAGGTCGCTGGTCCAGCTGACCTTGGCGGGGTGATCGTAGGCCGCCATGATGCGCTTCGCGAAAGGCCCGACTAACCCGAGACGGTCTTCATCGGGATCGACGAGCACCAGCTCTTCGAGCGGCAGAACGTCGCGCAGGCGGGCCATCCCGTCGACCAGTTCGGGGCTGTAGGTCGAGCCGCCACCGACCACGGCGAGCTTCATTGGTTCTCCTCTTTCGTGCCGAGCTCGCGGTCGAACCGCGTGTCGCGTCCGCCGCTGTTGACCATTCCGGTTCCGCAATCGGCAAGACTCGACTGCAGGTTAGTAAACTTTACTTACTAACGTAGGAGGATTCAAACGGGGGTGTCAAGCGAGATGGGAGGCGGGGTTCGGTCACTCCGAGGGTTCGGCGCACCGGCGCGGAACCCGAGTGTGGCGCAACATCGTCCAGCTAGGGCATGCCCGGCCGTTCGGTGACTTCAGGGGCGGCCTTGCCATTGAGGCACGTGTAGATGTACTCGTTCGAGCTGCTGTTGCTGGTTATCACGACATCGACGCTGGGGTCAGTCATCGACTTTGGCTTGAACTTGTACGTGGAGTCGGTCAGCTGCACGCTGGCGTTCGCGATTGAGTCGCCGCTACACGCGATGACAATCTGGGCGCCCGGCACGACGAAGACGCTCTTGCCGGTCGAGACTGACACCGAAGGCGACGGGCTCGCCGGCTGTGACGACGACGCGGCCGTGGGCGGCGGTGACGACGACGCAGGCGGGAGCGGTGACGCAGGGGAGCTGGCCGGTGGGGGCGTCGTCGTCGGGTCGGGACTCGGCGAATTCGTCGGCGTCGGCGAGTGACGGCTCGGCTTACCGGTCGCGGTGGCGACCGGCTTGCTCTGGCTGGGTGTCGGGCCGGGAGATGCCGGCTTGCTGCCGATCGGCGATCCCACCGGCGACGGCGGGGGAGACGCCACGTTCGCGGCGGCCGATGCCGAGTTCTGGCTGAGCTGCGCCGACACGCCGGCCTGCGAAACGACGCGCGGCGTTGAACCGGCCACTTCGTGGCCGACGCGGTTCACGGCGGTCAACGTGACGGCGGTGACGAGTGCGCACGACATGATCCAGCCGATGGCGAGTGTGACGGGACGCGTCGACCAGTTACGCGGGCTCAGTGGGTTCACCGGGGACGCGGCAGCGCGCCGTCGACGCTTGCCATGAGCTGCGTCGGGACGGCGCGGGGTTTGCGGGGTTTGCGGCCCAGCCTCTTCCGGCACCATTGAAGTGTCGGCGGATTCACGTCGCGCGTGAGTTAAGTCGATCTCAAAGCGCCCGCAATCACCCGGCAGGCCGTTGCATTGAGTACCTTCAGTTGCGTGCCACGACTGCTGCTGATCGAAGACGACCCCGGAATCCGAACCACGCTGACCCGCGCGCTGAGCGAGCGCGGTCACGCGGTTGCGTCCGCGCCGTCGGCGATGTCGGGCCTGCAGGCGGTCGTCGACACCGCACCTGACCTCGTCGTCCTCGATCTCGGGCTGCCTGACCTCGACGGCGCGAAGCTGATCCAGATGGTCCGGGCGGTGAGCAAGGTGCCGATCATCGTCGCGACGGCGCGCGACGACCAGAGCGAGATGGTGCGCATCCTCGACTCGGGTGCCGACGACTACGTCGTGAAGCCATTCGCCTCCGACCACCTCGAGGCGCGAATCCGGGCGGTGCTTCGGCGCATGGCCAGCGGCGAGACGGCACAGGCCGTCGTCGTCGGGGGGCTGCGCATCGACGAGCGCACGCGTGAGGCGTCACTCGACGGCGGCCGGCTCGAACTCACCCGCAAGGAGTTCGACCTGCTGCTCTATCTCGCCGAACACCCCGGCGAGGTCGTCAGCAAGCGGGTGCTGCTGGCCGAGGTGTGGCAGCAGGCGTACGGCGGAGCCGACAAGACGGTCGACGTCCACCTGTCGTGGCTGCGTCGCAAGCTCGGCGAGACCGCGGCCGAACCGCGCTACCTGATGAGCGTGCGAGGGGTGGGCGTGAAGCTGGTCGATCCGGCGGGCGCCGATGCGTGATCGCCACGAGCTGTTCCATCGTTCGAGCCTGACGGATCTCGTGCCGTGCGCGCTCGACTGCTGATCCTCGCCGCAGCGACCACGACGATGGTCGTCGTCGCATTTCTGATTCCGCTTGCACTGCTCGTCCGTAACCTCGCCCGCCAGAACGCACTCAATGACGGCCTGCGCCAATCGCAGGCTGTTGTGGCCGGCCTCCAGGCGATCGGCACCATCACCGAACCGGCTGCGTTGAAATCCGTCGTCGATCCGCCTGGTCAACCGCCGAATCCGATCACGTCATCTGTCGTGATGCCGGATCTCACGACGTGGATCGGTCCGGTTCCGCCCGACCCGAACTCGGCCAGCCTGAAGCTGGCCGCCGGAACGCAGGCCGGCCAGCAAACCCAGCAAGTGAACGTCACCTATGCCGGTGGGCTCGAAATCTGGAATCCGCTCAACCTCAACGGTGCGACCGTTGTCGTGCGCACCTTCGTGCCGGCATCGAAGGTGCGGCACGGCGTGAACTCCGACATCGCGATCCTCATCGGCGTCGGACTCGGCATGCTCGGCGTCGCGATGCTGGTGGCCGACCGGCTCGCCCAGCGAACCGCGCGTCCGGTCTCGGCCCTCGCGTCGACGGCCAACCGGCTGTCGAGCGGCGATCTCGCCGCCCGCGCCCCGATCGCTGGGCCACGCGAGGTCATCGAAGTGGGTGTTGCACTCAACCGGTTGGCGGCCCGGATCAAAGAACTGCTCGACTCCGAGCGAGAGCAAGTGGCCGACCTGTCGCACCGGCTGCGCACTCCGGTCGCCGCCGTGAAACTGGCGGCTGAGGGGCTGCCGCGCTCGGCCGAAGCCGCGCGGCTCGCCGAACACGTCGACGCGCTCGAACGCTCGGTCGGTGACGTGATTCGCGAAGCTCGGCGCGGGGTCCGCGAGCAGGTGGCGCCGGTCTGCGACGTCATCGACGTCGTCCGTGAACGGGTCGCGTTTTGGTCTGTGCTTGCCGAAGACCAGGGCCGCAAGCTCGAGCTCCGGTTGCCCACCGGATCGAACTCGGTGCGCGTCGCGCCCGACGACCTGGCGGCCGCAGTCGACGCGTTGCTCGAAAACGTCTTCGCCCACACGCCCGAGGGCACGGCGATGGAAGTCGTCGTCGACGTCGGCCGTGAGAGCACCGCGGTCACGGTCGCCGACGAAGGGCCAGGCATCGGCCGTGGCGCCGTCGACCGCGGCCGTAGCGGCGGCGGATCCACCGGGCTCGGTCTCGACATCGTTCGCCGAACCGCCGAGGCGTCGGGCGGCTGCCTCGACGTCGGCTCATCGAGGCATGGGGGCGCTGCCATGGTGATGCGGCTCGGCAACGACACCGTTTGAACCTCGGCGGCGCCGCCGAGGTTGCGGGTGTCGGAACTCAGTCCTTCAGCGGGAGTCCGGTGTGCGCAGCGACGAACACCAAAGTGTCGGCGGCCAACTCGACGCTCCGGCTCACCGCGCGGGCCCCGTGACCGACGTCGCTCTCGCGGCGAAACACGATAGGTCGATCCGCGAACGAGCCCGTGGTCGCCGACTGCAACGCGGCGCACATCTTGCGGGCGTGCAGCGGATCGACGCGGGTGTCGGAGTCGAAGACAGTGAACAGGGCGGCGGGATACTCGACGGCCGATTTCACGTGGTGGTAAGGCGAATAGGCCAGCAACCAGGCGAGTTCTTCGGGATCGGCGGCGCTTCCGTACTCTTCACTCCACAACTGCCCGAGGCCGAACTTTTCGTAGCGGGCCATGTCGAGCAGCGGCGCAGAGCACACGACCGCAGCGTACTTTTCGGGTGCCTGTGTCAGCGCCGCACCGACCAGCAGACCGCCGTTGCTCCCGCCGGTGATGCCCAGCTGCGACGGCAGGCACCAGCCGTGCTGCACCAACCAGTCGGCCGCGGCATGGAAGTCGTCGAACACGTTTTGCTTGTTGCCGCGCATCCCGGCGCGGTGCCAGCTCTCGCCCTCTTCACCGCCGCCGCGCAGGTTCGCGACGACGTACACACCGCCGGCTTCGACCCAGGCGAGGATCGACGCCGAGTAGCCGGGCGTCATTGATGCGCCGAAACCCCCGTACCCATTGAGAATTGTCGGCCTCGGCTCGTCGGGTTCGGCCGTCGGCGAGACGACGATCATGCGCACTGCAGTGCCGTCACGCGAGGTGTAGGTGACCTGCCGGGCGTGCACCTTAGGCACCTCGACGGTGCCGGGCGCGTTAGCCCATGGCGTCGTCGCCCCCGTTCGAGCGTCGAAGCGGAAGACGCTGGACGGCGTGGTGTGGTCGGTGTATCCGAACCAGCACTCGGTGCCGCCCTCGGGGCGCTCGGAAAGTCCACCGGTCGAGCCCAGGCCCGGCAACGCGACGTCGCCGATCTTCTCGCCAGTCGCGAGGTCGTGCACGGTGATCTCGCTGACTGCATGGCGGGTCCAGCCCGCCAGCAACACCGGTCGAGCGAGCTCGGTGGCGTCGAGGATCGCGAAATCGTCGAGCACGGCCTCCGGATCTTCGGGGAGCAGGTCGCGCCAGTTGTCGATCGTCGGGGCTTGCGGGTCGGCGACCACCAGCCGGCCCCGTGGCGCACCGCGATCCGTGTAGATGTAGGCGCGGCCGTCGCGCCCGACGTGCACCGAGGTCTGCGCGTCGACGCCGACCTGCACCTCGCGCAGCGCGGGCGAGGCCGGGTCGGACGTCGTCAGGTCGGCGATCCAGAGGTCGTTTCGCGGCGCCGTGCCCGGGCTCGCGGTCACGACCAGCCAGCGGCCGTCGATGCTGACCGACGCGGAGAAGAAGGTGGTCTTGTCGAACTCGGCGCCGAAGATGCAGATGTCGTCGGCCGGGTCGGTACCGACCGTGTGCAACCACACCCGGCGATGGAACTGCTCTTCGCCCTCGGGTACCTCAGCTGCCGCCAGCCGTCGCACGTAGTAGAACCGCTCGCCTCCGGGCAGCCAGCCCACGGGCGAGTAGCGGCATCGGTCGATCGGGCCGTCGACGAGCTGCCCGGTCGCGACGTCGATCACTCGCAAGATTGACTCTTCGTTGCCGCCCTCGGATAGCTGATAGGCGAGTCGGACACCCTCCTTCGACGGCTGCCAGGCGTCGAGCGTGGTCGTGCCGGACGGATCGATCGCAGTCGGATCGACGAGCGTGCGCTCCCGTCCGTCGGGATCGACGGTGACGAGCACGGCGTGTTCTTGCGCAGCGGTGCGCCGCATGAAGAACTGGCGGTCGCGCCGCCAGGCCGGCGCGGTCACGATGCCAGCCGCGAGCAGCTCGGCCAGCCGGGCGCGCAACTGGTCACGGCCCGCCAACGCGGCCAGCTTGGTGGCGGCGATGGCGTCCTGAGCCTCGAGCCAGGCCACCGACTCGGTGCTCGTCGCGTCTTCGAGCCACCGGTAGGGGTCGGCGACATCGAAGGTGGGCTGCCCTTCGGGGAGCCGCTCGACGAGGTCGAGCCGGCGGGCGGCTGGGTACCTGGGGAGGTCGGTCGGCGCAGTCATGTGGGCCACCATAGCGGCGGGTTCGGCGCCGACCCGTGCAGCGCCTCAGGCATGAATTACTGGCGCAACGGCGGGTCGAGCGGCGACACTGTGCGCAGCAGCAGTCGGTCGGGGACCTGGGCGAGGTGGGCCAGCGACAGGCTGCCGAGGGCCGCTGGAGGCGTTGATGGCTTTTGCACTCGTCCTCAACGCGACGTACGAGCCGATCGGCGTCGTGCCGGGCCGGCGTGCCCTCTTGCTCGTGTTGGCTTCGAAAGCAACCGCCGTCGAGGACGGCGAAATCGTGCTGCACAGCGAAACCGCGA
>JBOGEK010000168.1:0-3087 GCA_050743645.1 Acidothermaceae bacterium | reverse complement strand
CGACCGCACAGGTAATAAATAATAAAACACTCAACGCGATCGGTTCGTTCATGTCGTTGGTCCCTCCTGGGGCACGTCGGTGTTGCTGGCGGTAATCGGGTTGTCGAAACTTCGCGCCGCTTCAAGCGCATGCAGTTGCGCGGACGCCGGTCGTACTCGCACCACGTTCGTCGCAGTGCGACCCTCCTCGACCAACAAGGCGATACCGCCACTCGACAGTCGAGAATTGGAGTCGATCGCTTCTAGCACCGTGTCGCCGACGGTCGCCACGACACGGTCCCCAACAGTTGCGAGGCGCAGTTCGTACGTCCGGCCGAACTCCCATTCGAACGGCGCCTCGTCGAGAATGCTTTCGCCGTCCAGCACTTTGATCAGTTGCACGGTGGTACCGCCAACGAGTCGTACGGCGTAGTAGCGCTGGAGGCCTTGGACTCGGGCGGCAAGCCCCACAGAGCGTGCGAGATGCGGAGTCACATCGGCGCTAACCTCGTAGTCGCGCCATTCGCGCGCGCCGTGGATTAGCATCCCCGTCCCGCGGTTCTGGACGAGTCGGAATGGTTCGGGCCAGCGCGAATTAAAAGAATCCATCGCATCGACCCATGCGTGTCGCCACATCTGGCCACCGTCTGCGGGCCGGCTCAAGGTGACGTCAGGGTCGCCGTCCCATGTGAGGTAATGCAGCAATACGGTTCCGGAGTTGGTCGTCAACGGCGTGACAGCCAAACCGACGTCGGCGATTGGTTGTCCGCCTGTATCCGGTACACACCACGAAAGCTCGGCGGCCTTGCCGGATTCGAGTGTCGTAACCGCTCCCCCGATGAGCTGGCGCCGGTCACGACCGTTGAAGAAGTGAATCACCAACTGACACTGCACGGCGCCCCTGTCGGCGGTCACCTTCGCAGTCACCTTTTGGCCCGGGTAAAGGGTCGGCGACGCCACCATTCCGTAAGGCGGTATCTCGACGGTGTCCGGCGTGATGAACGTCGGCGTCAGCGCTAGGGAGGTGCCGATTCCGCTGGCGTAGCGCAGCGCGAGACTACGGTTCCCGTGCGTGCTGTGCTCCTGCACGTTGTCGATCTGAAGCGCACCCCTCGGTTCGGAGTCGAAACCCTGCACGGCGCCAGGAAATTCGAAGTGGAACCGCGCGCCCGCCTTGACCTTCGGTGGGTCTGTTCCTTGCAAGGTGTGTGCGTAGCCGACAACGGCGAGTGCCTCGCGTGCGGCATCGGTGATCGTTCCCCCGCCGTCGGCAGTCGGCAGATACATTCGGTCACGTACCGGGCCGCGCCAGTCCGGGCCTTCGTCGATGCTGCTCAGCCCGCCGAGTACACCGGCGATGCAACCGACGTTGCCCGCGTTGGAGTCGGTGTCCCAGCCGCAGCTATTCACTACACCCAAGGCCCGGGAGAAGTTTCCAGCGCCGTGCACCAAGGCGTGGATTACCAGCGCGTGATTCGGAATCACGTGGCAGTTGCCGCCGTATTTGTCATAGCCGTAGCGATCGTTGATCCGGCTCCACCCGGCCTGCCAATCGATTCCGTCGGCGTGCCACTTCCGGACGTCATCCATTACCTTTCGGATGAGCGACTCGCCGGGTATCAGGGCGGCTGCGGTATCGAGCAGGCGATCGACGTCACGCTCGACGAAAGCCTGCGCGACGAGCGCCGCGACGACCCGGGCGGCATGCAGCGCTTCGCCGTCGTGGCTGACGGATGCGGCACACCTGGCTAGATCGGCGGCACGTTCCGGGTTGCCGGGTGAAATCAAACCCCATACTTCAGAGAAGATTTGGGCGCCGACCTGCTCCGCGACGACCCGTCCGTTCCTTGCAATGGAACCGGTCTCAGGGGGCGTGAGCCCGTCCTTCAGGAGCAGAAATGCCGTGTGTTCGGTCGAATTCCCACGGCCTCCCCACCACAAGACCGTGCGGTCCTCGATGACGTAGTTGAGCCAGGTGCGTCCGACGCGGACGGCGTCGAGCTCGGACGGCGGATAGTCGCGCAGTACCCGAGGGAAGGTGAACGTGCCAGTGATGTCGTCATCGGTCACGACAAGCCGGTGATTCTTCAGCTCGATGTCGTGACGGTCGTTGACGTAGTAGCGGATCTCGCCGAGCTCATCGAGGATTTTAGGTAGCCGCCAACCCTCGAACGGACGCCCGAGATATACGCCGATGATCTTACCGAGGATGCCCGCATAAACGCGTTCCGCGTAATCCTCGGGAAAATCAATGGCCGGCGAATCAGGCCCGCGAAGCGCGGTCGGCGAGCCAGCAACGGCTGACGCATTACTCGAAGCGTTCAAGGTGCAAGCCTCCCCTGCGTTGCCTCGTGACCGTTGGATAAATGACTTGCCGGTACGGAAGGGAATGGCACGCCCGCATGCAAAATCACGTTTGCGAACGGTGTGTCTTCGCCCGTGCGGATCACGGCGCGCGCGTCACCGCAACTTGCTTTGAGTGCGTCGTGGGGCGTACGCACGATCGGGAGTCCGCGCAGCTGCTTCTGCAGGCCTTCGAGAAGCTCGGGATCGGCGACTTCGTTAGCGATCGTGGCCTGCTCGACTACGAGTTCACCCAGGACGGCGCTCAACACAGGCAGGAGCCTTGGTTCGCGGCGCTGCCAACCGAGTTCGATCGTCGGTACGTTTGCGGGCACAGGAAGCCCGGCGTCAGCGATGACGATCGTGTCGTAGTGCCGCATCGACACAATCAACTCGACGAGTGACGGATGCCAAAGACCGCCTTGTCGCATGCCTATTCGCCCCCTCGACTGCTCATGAGGTCATCGAGATCTTGCCCACGTGGCAATGCGGCCTGCGCACCGACGGCGGTCGTGGCCAGAGCACCTGCTGCGCACCCTCGACGAACGGCCTCGTGCAGAGAATTCTTCGCCGCCAGCGCTGCTGCGACGGCCCCGCAGAATGCATCGCCCGCACCTGTGCTGTCGACGGCTTCAACGTCGAAGGCCGGCACCGTGAACGAAACACCCTTTTCTGCGGCAATCGCACCTGCGCCGCCAAGAGTGACGACGACTGCCGGCGGCCCGGACAAACTCAGACTTTCGGCGAAATGCTGCCAGGCCGCAT
>JBOGEK010000167.1:0-17867 GCA_050743645.1 Acidothermaceae bacterium | reverse complement strand
CTTCGAGGGCGCTACGCCGGATCAGCCCCATGGTGCCGGCGAAGATTGCGCCGTCTCGTTCATTGCGCGACGGCTGCGAAACTGCAAAGAAATACAGGTAGGAGTAGTAGAGCCGCCGGTAGAACGGCGCGTTCTCCCAGTCGCGATAGTCCTGCGGGGCCTGAATGAATCCGACCTTCGGATCATCGAACAGTGGCGCACATCGGCGCAAGAACTGCGGGTCGAGTTGGTAGTCGGCATCGATGACGCCGATGAGCTCCGTGCGCTCGTCGGTGATGTTCCGCAACGCGTAGTTCAGCGCGCCCGACTTGTAGCCTGGCCAGTTCTCCAGATGCGCGAACTTCACGCCGTTGTCGTGGCACCAGCTTTCGACCGGCCGCCACAGTGATTCGTCTTCCGTGTTGTCGTCGATCGCAATGATCTCGAAGTTCGGGTAGTCGAGCGCCTTCAACGATTGCAGCGTCGCGATGACCATTTCGGGCGGCTCATAATGCGAGGGCACGTGCAAGCTGACGAACGGAAGCGGTCCTTCGGCCCGCACGTCGGGCCCGCGCCCGCTGACCCGCCGCAACCACTTCTCGCGGCCGATCGCGTCGCACAGCTCCCACAGGTAAGCGCATCCGAGAACGGCGGCGAAGGCCTCGAGTAGCCAAAGGACGACACCGCCGGCTGTGCCTGCCACGCCGAGGTGGGTCGTGAAGGTCCACTCGATCATGAACACGAGGTAGGCGGCAAAAAGATAGGTAGTGCTCGACCAACAAACGTGCGCCCGGGCGCTCCAGCACCGGGTAATCGGTAGCCACAGCAGATTCACCGCGATCAAGCCGATCGCCGACGCAATCACGTTTCTTCTCGTAACGCCTATTCCGAGCAGGCATCCGACCGTGATCGCCGTCACGACAGCCGTGAAGATCAGCGCAAGTAGCGTGCGGCGGATGCTCGGCCAGGCGCCTGCGACGCCGCCGAGGCGGGGCGCTGGCAGAAAGAGTGCGATCGTCGCAATCGGTGCCGCGAACAGGCCCCCGAGTAACAGCGCAGCCAGCACAGTCCGCTCCTTCGAGTGTTGGGGGGCACTCGTTGGTCGTTACCCGTCCGGCCGCCGAAAACGCTTCGGAAGTCTCGATGACCCGCCGTCACGCGCGGCTGTGAAGCAGCGGTAATGCGCAGATATCCGGGCTTTAGGGTTGCGACGCTCTCGCGGACGTGTGAACGCAGGCAGCTAATCTGCGGGCTTCTTGCGCGCGCGACTTGGCTGCACGCGGTCCGGCTCGCCTTCCATCTTCGGAAAGTTCGGCGGATATGGCGCATCACCTAGGCCGCGGTCGCGTTCGTCGCGATCGGCCATTTCGACCAGTGGCGTGAGATCGTGCGCCACATCGTTGATGTGCTCGTGCAGGTCGCCGCGCTCGGCGAAGCGTGGCGGGACAGTCACGATCGTGAAGTCGCGCGGGTCAACGTCGTCCAACTCTTGCCAGCTGACGGGTGTAGAGACCGTCGCATCGGGGAACGCGCGCACACTGTAAGCGGCGGCAATCGTGCGATCGCGCGCATTTTGGTTGTAGTCAAGGAAAACTTTCGACCCTCGCTCTTCCTTCCACCACTTGGTCGTCGCCAGCTCGGGCACCCGTCGCTCGATTTCGCGCGAGAACGCGAGCACGCCGCGGCGAACTTCGGTGAAGGTCCAGTTCGGCTGAAGCCGCACATAGATGTGAATGCCGCGCCCGCCCGAGGTTTTCGGGAATCCGGTGTAGCCGACTTCGTCGAGCAATTCGTGAACGACGCCAGCCAGTTTGCGCGCGTCGTCGAAATCGGTGCCCGGTTGCGGATCGAGATCGATGCGCAGCTCATCAGGATGCTCCGTGTCGGCACGCCTCGACGGCCACGGGTGAAACACCACGGTGCCGAGATTTGCCGCCCACGCAACGGCCGCCACTTCGGTAACGCACAACTCATCGGCATGGCGCCCGCTCGGAAAACTCACTCGCGCCGATTCGACCCACTCGGGTCGCTTGTCGGGCACCCGCTTTTGGTAAATGGCCTCGCCCTCGACGCCATCTGGAAACCGCTGCAACGTGCACGGCCGCTCGAAGAGCGCGCGCACGATGCCGGGACCCACGCTCAGGTAGTAGTTGACGAGGTCGAGCTTCGTCTCTCCGCGAGCCGAGAAATAGACCTTGTCGGGATTGGAGACGCGAACGGTGCGCCCCTCGACGTCCAACTCGATTGCGGGCGTGGCTGCCATGGTGCTGACGCTACCCGGTCGTTCGCAGTTCGTAAGGATCTACGGCCCGTGCGCGTCGCGACGCCCGGGTACTCTCGAAGACATGTATGAGATCGAGAAGACGGACGCCGAGTGGCGCGGTGAGCTGTCACCTGACGAGTACGCGGTGCTACGGAACGCAGCGACCGAGCCGGCATTCGTCGGCAAGTACACCGACACGAAAACCGTCGGCGTTTACCGCTGCCGGGCCTGTGGCGCCGAGCTGTTTCGCAGCGACACAAAGTTCGAGTCGCACTGCGGATGGCCGTCGTTCTACGCGCCCACCGACGACGACGCTGTCGAACTGTTGTCCGACAACAGCCTCGGAATGCGGCGGGTCGAAGCCCGTTGCCGGCAGTGCGGCTCGCACCTCGGCCACCTTTTCCACGGCGAGGGTTACGACACCCCGACCAACGACCGGTACTGCATCAACTCGATCTCGATGACGCTCGAGCCCGCCGACGAGTCGGACGCCGAGTAGCGCGCCGCCCGACCAGCCGCGGGAGCTCCCAGCTACCTAGGGCGCGGTCGCGGCAATTTCGGTGATCGAGCGCCGCGGGCCGGTAAAGAACGGCGTCTCCAACCGGGTGTGCGCACGAGCCTGCGCCCCGCGCAGGTGCCTCATTAGGTCGACGATGCGATGCAGCTCATCAGCCTCGAACGCGAGCAAGAACTCGTAGTCGCCAAGTGCAAACGCCGACACCGTGTTCGCCCACACGTCGGGATACTCGCGGCCCATCATGCCGTGCTCGCGCAGCATCGCGCCGCGGTCTGACGGCTCGAGCAAATACCACTCGTTCGTGCGGTTGTACGGGTAGACGCAGGCGTACCCCTTCGGCTCCTTGCCCTCCATGAACGCGGGCACGTGCGCCTTGTTGAACTCGGCCTCACGATGGATGCCGATCGACGACCACACCGGCCTCGTGGCCCGGCCTAGCGCAGTGCGCAAGAACCGCTCGTACGCCTCTTGCAGATCGTCGGAGGTCGGCGCGATCCACCAGAACATCACGTCGGCGTCGTGCCTGAAGCCGCTGATGCTGTAGACGCCGCGCGTGACCACGCCTTTTTCAGCTAGCTGGCCCAGCAGGTCGTCGACCTCGGCCGCGGCTCCGGCCTGATGCACCGGTTCGAGCGCACCGCGCCCGCGCCGCCACTGGAACACCGCGTACATCGTGTACGCCGTAATGATCTGGTCGGACGACGAAACCCCTGCGCCCTCGGTAGTCGCACTGTGCTCGCTCATAACCTCATTGTCTCTCGGCGAACAAGTCGCGCAGGACCTGGGTTGCGGCGGCGCGCCCTCCACCGATGCAGGCGGGGATCCCGACACCGTCGTAGGCGGCTCCGCACACGGCCAGCCCGGGCGCCGCTTCGACCAGGTTCTTGATCCGCGCCACCCGGTCGAGATGGCCCACGGCGTATTGCGGCAACCCGCCGCCCCACCGGGTGACGATCGCGTCGACCGGATTGCCACGCACCCCGACGATCGCGGCAAGGTCGCGCACCGCTCCGGCGATCAACTCGTCGTCAGCTCGCTGCAATTCGGCGACGTCGCGGTAGCGACCGATCGAGCAACGCAGCATCACCAGGTCGCCGGGATACCAGCCCCATTTCACGCTCGAAAATGTGGTCGCCTTCACCAGTCGGTGTTCGACCGAGGGCACTAAGAATCCGCTGCTGTTCAAGGCGTTTTCGAACGCCGAAGCCGAGAAAGCCATCGTGACGATTGCCATGCTTGCGTAGTCGATCGATGCAAGCTCGTTCGCCGCAGCCGGCACAGCTGACGCGAGCAGACGGCTCGCAGGCGCGGCCGGCGTAGCGATCACCACGGCATCGGCGTCGAGCGTTTCCGGCGCTGCGGCCGAGCCGATGACCAGCCGCCAACCCGAAGGCGTGCGCTCCAGCCCGCGCGCAGAAGAATCGAGCCGGACGTCGACGCCCCGCGAAACCACCGCTGCTGTAAGGGTCTCCGCCAACCGGCCGACGCCTCCCGGCAGGCCGGCGAACACCGGACCGTCGGCGGAAACCGCCGGCCGAGCGCGCAGCGCCCGCAACAGTGACCGCGCCCCGACCGACCCAGCTGCCGCAGCCACCTGCGGCAGCGTAGCCCGCAGCGACAGTTCGTCAACGCGGCCGGCGTATACCCCGCCCAACAGCGGCTCGACCAGCCGCTCGACGACCGCCCGGCCCATTCGCGCACCGACATACGACCCGACCGAGACGTCGCCTGAAACGTGGGTCGCCGGCAGCGCTTCATCGAGTGCGGCTCGTGCGACCGCGCGCCGTGACACCACGCCCGACGCCGCGAGTGCCCGAAGATCGGTCGGTACACCCATCACGTGGCCTGCCGGCAACGGCCGTAGCGCTCCGCGGGACCAGATCCGCGCCTGCAGAGTCTGTGGGTGCACGACCTCCGGAGCCAGGCCGAGTTCGTCGAGCAAGTCCAGCGCCTCGGGCCGTCTCGCGAGCAGCGACTCGGCACCCAGGTCGGTCTGCACCCCAGCGACCTCGCCACGCAGCAACTTGCCGCCCGTGCGCGGCGAACCTTCGACGACGACGACGTCGACCCGGCCGTTGAGCGCGAGTTCGTGAGCGGCCGCGAGGCCGGCGATCCCGGCCCCCACGACGGCGACAACGCAACGTCGCGGGGGCGCCACGTCGGTCGCCGCTGACGTCACCGGCCAGTCACCGCATCGGCCACCGCAGCTGTCACGCAGCCACCTTGGCAGACCGTGCCCTGATCGTGATCTGCGGGTGGAACCGCAACCGGCGTCGGACCTGTCTGATCACCGGCTTATGCCTGATCACCGGCTCGAACGACGATCCCCACGACCGCTAGGAGGACGCAATGCGCCACCCAGTAACCAAGCGTCGCCACTTTGTGCTCGGTTCGGCGGCCGCCGCGGCGTGCGCCATCGCGCTGATTTCCGGCTGCGACGCGAGCAGCTCGAAGGGCGCCGCCACATCAGGCGTCGAGAACGGTCCCGCGCACGGCGCTCCCGCAGATGGGCAGGGCGGCACGTCGGGCTTCGGCTTGGCTCCCGCTGCGTCGGCGGCGGGCGCAGCCGAATCGGTACCGGCGGCCGCGCCGAGCGCTGCGGCCTCGGCGGCCGGAAGCAGCGGCGGCACGGACACGCCGCCACTCCTCGCAAACCGCGACGTCATCTACACCGCCGACATCACGGTGAAGGCGACGAACATCAAGCAGGCCGTGTCGTCGGTAGAGAGCTTGGTGGGCAACCACGGGGGCGTCGTGTACGCCGAGCAGGTCGATCTCACGCCGAAGGACCCAAATAACCCAGGTGACGCCAGCGCCACCATCACGTTGAAGGTTCCGCCCGACCAACTCGCCGCAACGCTTAGCGACGTGAGCGGCGTCGGCACAGAGGTGAGTCGCAACGAGAACTCCGACGATGTCACGTCGAAGGTCGTCGACGTCAACGCCCGGATCGATGCGGCGAACGCCAGCATCGCGAGGCTCACCGATCTGTTGAATCACACCGGCTCGGTTGCCGACCTGCTCAACGTCGAAAGCGACCTGTCACAGCGTGACGCCGACCTCGAATCCCTTGAGCAGCAGCAAAAGGCGTTGAAGGCTCAGACCAGCCAAGCCACCATTACCGTGCATCTGGTCGCCACCCCGCCGGTCGCGAAGACGGCACCGCCGGTCAAGAAGGCTCACGTGTTCGGCTTTCTGCGCGGACTTCGTGGCGGCTGGCATGCCTTCACCGCAACGGTTTCCGGAGTCGCGACAGCACTCGGTGCGTTGCTGCCATTCCTCATCCTGCTCGCAATCGTCGGCATCGCAGCCTTCTTCGGACGACGGCGCTTCGCGCATTCTCACCGCAGCGGTGAGCCAGCCGCTCCGACCGAAGGCGTCTGAGCCAGCGCCTCCCTGCTGCGGCGGGCAACCGTCACAGCAGGGAGGCCCCCGTCACGGGCGCGCTTCGAACACCAGATTGAAGGGTGTTTCAGCCACCCGCCGGAATCGACCAAAGCCGCCGGCCAGGACGACGTCTTTGATGCGTGCCTCGCCGGCTTGCGCGCCGAGAGCGAGTCCGACCTCTTGCGAGAGCGAGGCCGGCGTGCACAGCAGGGTCGAGAACGCGTAGTAGGCCCGGCCGACCGGGTTCAGATTCTCCTCGACGTGGTCGCCTGCGCGCGGCTCGACGATCATCCACGTGCCATCGGCGGCCATCGTCGTCCGCACTTGCCGCGCCGCACCGACGGGATCGCCCATGTCATGCAGGCAGTCGAAGCTGGTGACGAGGTCGTAGCCGTTGCCGGGATACGTCGCCGCAGCCGACGTATCGAACTGCACGCGCTCTCCCACCCCCGCCTCAGCGGCGCGCTTGCGCGCTGTCGCGATCGAACCCTCGTGGTAGTCGTAGCCGACGAACTGTGATGCCGGAAATGCCTGTGCCATAAGGATCGTCGACGCTCCGTGCCCGCATCCGATGTCCGCCACCCGGGCACCTCGGCCCAGCTTTTCGACGACGCCGTCGAGCGCCGGCAGCCACTCGGCCACCAGATGCGCGTTGTACCCAGGGCGGAAGAATCGCTCGCAACCTTCGTGGACGTCGTGAACGTGGTCGTGCCATCCGATGCCTGCACCCGTCTTCGCCGCCTCGATGATTCGGGGCGAGTCGAGCACCGAGCCGAGGGCAATCTGGAAGAACCCTGGCAGGTAGGCAGGACTCGACTCGTCGGTCAGCGCAACTCGTTGCTCCGCCGGCAATGTGTACGTACCGCTGCTCGGGTCGTACTCGACGAACGCCCCTGCGGCCTGCGCATTGAGCCATTCGCGGACGTAGCGCTCGGCGGTGCCCGTTCGAGCGGCGAGCTCGGACGGTGTCAGCGGGCCGGCGTCCGCAAGTGCGCGATACCAGCCGAGCTTGTCACCCATCACGACCAGCGCCGCATTGAGCGTTGCACCGACCTCGTCGACGGCGCGGAAAACGAATTGCATGAGCTTGTCGGTGTCGACTGCGGACACTGAACCGATCGCCATGGTGTCCTCCTCAAGAAATCTGGTCGAGTTGCCCATGTCGAGCAACCCTGAGGACGTTTTACGGCCGCCAGCACCGCTTGCGGATCGGGTAGTTGCCCTAAGTTCCTGCCGCGTCGAGCAACCCGTAACGCATGGCGAACATCGCCGCTTGAGTGCGCGTCGACACGTCGAGTTTGCGATAGATGTGTTCGAGGTGCGCAGAAACCGTCTTGCGTGAGAGCGTCAATTTCCTTGCTATGTCAGCATTCGACAAACCACGGGCCAGCAAAACGAGCACCTCTGCTTCACGTGGAGTCAACCCGCCGGGAAGCTCAGCCCGGCGGCGCACCCGGCGCCCGGCCGCTTCGAGCACTGCGTTGACGGCCGCGCCGTCCAACCGACCGGCCAGCACTTCGGCCCGCACCATCTGTTCTGCGACGTCAGGCGGATAGGGCGCGCGGTGCGGGCGCGGTTCCCCGAGGGCATGCAGGACGTCGGCGGCGGCCAATATCCGTGCCGTCAAGGGAATCGCCTCGCCGGCCAGCCCGTGTGGGTAGCCGGAGCCATCCATACGCTCGTGATGCATCGACGCGCATTTGCCGAGCACCGCCAGCGCGCCGGACCGCGCGAGCATTCGCTCGGTCAAGTACGGGTGGGTGCGAGCTCGCTCGCGTTGGGCCTCCGACCAGGGTCGGGTCTCGTCCCACACCGTGCTCGACACGCCGATCACGCCGAGATCGTGAATGAGAGCCGATCGGCGAAGCAGCGTTATGTCGTGGTCGGCCAACCCCAGCTTGGCACCCGCGCTGACCGCGAGTTGGGCGACGCCACGCGAATGCCCGAGCCGCCAGGGCGACTTCAGATCCGCGAAGTCGGCGAGCGCCTCGAGGGCGATGTCGAGTTCAGGATCGCTCAAGACGCGACCGAGCGCCGGATCGAGCGCGATCACTTCGTCCCACGCGACGACGTCGTCGAGATCGCGCAAGATGTCGGTGGCGCGCTCGGCAAAGACGTCGACCAGCTCAGGATCGAACTGTGTTCCGCGCCGCTCGACCGCAATCTTCAGTGCGACCACCGGACCTCCGATCCGGTGAAACGCCTCGACGGCATCGGCCAAGTGCACCAGCCGGATGGCCGGCGCAAGCTGCTTCGCCGCCGCCGTTCCAGGTACGCCCCGGCCGTCCCACCGCTCAAAAGCCTGTAGCAGCGGCTGCTGCACGCCTACGCCGAGTGACAAGCGATCGGCGAGCTGACTCGCGGCCAGGCAGTGCGATCGCATCACCCGTTGCACGTTGTGACCACCTGTGAGGATGAACCGCCCGATCGATCCGGCTCGGCGAAGTGGCGTGTCACCGCCCCCCAGGTGGCGCACGACGAACATCGCGAGGGAAAGCCCGCCGTAGTCGCCGTCTTGGGTGTCGGCGTAGAGGTCGGCCTCCTCGCCGAACAGCGCGGCGACGTCGGTGGTGTCGGCGGCGCAGCCGACCCATGTGAGCAGTGACGTGTAATAGCCCGCGGTGCGAACTTCCGCCGGCATCGCGGCCGCGTCGGCGAGTCTCATCGCGATGACGGTCTGGCGCAACACCCGTTCGGTCGGCCGCCCCATGCCGAGGTCGGACACCAGCGACAAGGTGGCGACCAACTCGGAGAGGCAGACCGGGTGGGCGCCTGGCGCGCTCACCACTTGGGGCTCACCATTGCGTCAACCTAGCCGGAGTGCACGAATTCGACCAGCTTGGCCAACACCCCTGGGTCGGTCGAGGGCAAGACCCCGTGCCCGAGATTGAAGATGTGACCCGAAGCCGCCCGCCCGCGCGCGATCACGTCGGTGGCAGCCTCGGCAACGACCTCCCAAGGCGCGAAAACCATTGTGGGGTCGAGGTTTCCTTGCACCGCGTGCCCGGCGACACGCGCCGCCGCCGCATCAAGCGGCACCCGCCAGTCGACGCCGACGACCTCGGCGCCGGCCTGCGCCATCAACGGCAACAGCTCGCCGGTGCCGACACCGAAATGAACCCGCGGCACACCGAGGTCAGCGACGCCCGCGAGCACTTTCGTACTGTGCGGTAAGACAAAACGCTGATAGTCGGACGGCGACAAAGCTCCCGCCCATGAGTCGAAAAGCTGAACCGCATTAGCGCCAGCGTCGATTTGGACGCGCAGGAATGCGGCCGCGATCCCGGCCAGCCGGTCGAGCAACGCGCGCCACACCTCGGGATTCCCGTACATCAACGACTTTGTCTTCACATGTTCGCGTGAAGGACCGCCCTCGATGAGGTAGCTGGCCAGCGTGAATGGAGCCCCGGCAAACCCGATGAGCGGCGTGGCACCGAGCTCGGCGACCAGCAGCCGCACCGCTTCGTCGATGTAGGCAACGTCGTCAGGTTGCAAGTCACGCAGCTTTTCGACGTCCGACATCGAAGTGATGGGGTGAGCCACGACGGGACCGACACCCGGAACGATGTCGAGGTCGACGCCGGTGGCCTTCAGTGGCACGACGATATCGCTGAAGAGAATCGCGGCGTCGACGCCGTAGCGGCGCACCGGCTGCAGGGTGATCTCGGCGACCAGGTCGGGGGTTGCGCACGCCTGCAACATCGGGATTCCGTCACGCACGGCGCGATATTCGGGCAATGCGCGCCCGGCCTGACGCATGAACCACACAGGCGGGTGCGGCACCTCGCGACCGCGGCAGGCCCGAATGAACAGACTGTCTGCTGGTGCAACAGGGCTTTCGGCCAATGCCGGCTCGGGCGTCACAGGCTCATGCTTTCACGTCGGCGGCATCGGCCACTCCGACGACGACCACTGCAATGTCGTCACTCGGATTGCCGCCCTGGAAGTCGAGAACGTCGGCGAGAACCGCTTCGGCCAGCGATTGCGCGCCGCCCGAATGCCGCACCATCTCGGCAATAAGCCGCCGCTCGCCGTAAAACTCACGGTCACGCCGACCTTCGGTCACCCCGTCGGTGTAGAGCAAGAGGAAGTCGCCAGGTGCCAAGGGGACGGTGGCATCGAAGAACTCGGCATCGGCGAACGGTCCGACGATCGAGCCCGGCCGGCCGACCTCGGACACCGAACCGTCACGTTTCACCAAGCCAGGCGGATGGCCGCCCAGAGCAATCGTCGCCGCCCAGTCGCCGCGTGCGCCGGGTTGCAGCCGCAGACGCGCGAGCGCGACCGTGCTGAACCGTTCGACGCCGTCGCGAAGCAGCACGCGGTTGACCACCGCAAGCGCTTCCGACGGTGATGGCGTCCGTACCGTCGCGGCCCGCACGCTGTGTCGAACCAATGCCGTAACGACGGCCGCGTCGGCACCCTTGCCTCGCACATCACCAACGACGACGATCCAGTCGTCGGGGCCGAGTTCGAAGATGTCGTAGAAGTCGCCGCCCACTTCGGCACCGCTCCCTGCGGGCCGGTAGACCGCACCGATGTCGAGCCCAGCGACCTCCGGCGGGGACGGCGGAATCAGCGTTTGCTGCAGCGTTTTGGCCAACGCCGCGGCTCGATCCTCAGATGCTTCGGCGCGCTGCTTAGCGCGCAACAGCTCAACCTCGTAGTGCCTGCGCTCGGTCGCGTCGAACACGGCTGTGCGGATCATGGTGGGCGCGCCGGTCACGTCGCGGTCCAAGACCGAGTTGACCAACACGGGCAAGCGAGTGCCATCGGCGCGGACGATTTCGAGCGCAATCTCGTGCACCTGTCCCTGCATCTGCAGTGCCGGGGCGTAATGGGTCTCGTGATAAATACGGCCACCGGCAGTGAGCAAATCGGCGAATCGACGCCGCCCGATCAACTCTCGCGATGGGTAGCCGGTCAGCGCGAGGAATGTTTGGTTGGCCTTCGTGATCGTGCCGTCCAACGACGTGGACAGGTAACCGCACGGCGCCCGCTCGTAGAGTTTTTCCGGATCGTCGTCAGACAGGGCTGCGTAGAAGGCATCACTGAGCGCCGCTTGCTCCTGGCCGCGGGTCAAGTCGATCGTTCGTTCGAGATGGGCCCCGAGCCCCTGCCCAAAGTCGGTGTGATCGCTCATGTCCTGACGAAGTCCGCAATCGCCGCGGTCGTCTGGCCGGGTGCGCTGAGATTTGGGCAATGCCCGGTGGCATCGAGCACGACGAACGAACTATGCGAAATCGCGTCGCGGACGTACTCGCCGACAACGGCCGGTGCGATCACGTCGTCGGCGCATTGCAGGATCAAGGTCGGTGTCGACACCCTAGACAGGTCGGCGCGGTTGTCAGACATGAAGGTCACGCGGGCGAACCGCGCCGCGATGTCGGGATCGGTTCGGCAAAAACTTGCGGTCAGTTCTTCACCGAGCTCGGGCCGATCAGGATTACCAATGATGACCGGGGCCATCACACTCGACCAGCCGAGATAGTTGCTCTCCAACGATTCGAGCAGTTCGGCGATGTCTGCTTCGGTAAATCCCCCGCGGTAGCCGTCGTCGTCGAGGTAGCGCGGCGACGGGCCGACGAGCACGAGCTTCGCGAACAGCTCGGGCTCGGTGTTCGCTGCGAGCACGCCAATCATCGCCGACACTGAATGGCCGACGAAGATCACGTCGCGCAGGTCGAGTTCGTGACAGATCTCGAGGACGTCGTCGGCGTAACCCGCGAGCGACCCGTACCGCGCGGGGTCGTAGGCCGACAGGTCGGAGCCACCGGCGCCCAGGTGGTCGAAACACACCACCCGAAAGGCGTCTTCGAAACGCGGCGCCACATATCGCCACATGTTCTGATCACACCCGAATCCGTGCGCGAACACCATCGGCTGACCCTCAGGGCGGCCGGTAATCGTAATGTTGTGGCGGGCGATGACGTCCATCGCGAAAGCGTAACCGCCGCGCGCGTGTGTGTGGGGCGGGTTCGCGCACCGCGAGAGCCTCGCAGCCGTGCCGCTCAGCCGACAGTTCGGGCCGCTATTCAGCCAACTATTCAGCCGGCCGCGAGCAGCACCACGCCGCACAAGGCGACCACGACTCCGACCGCTTGAATCCGGCGCATCCGCTCGTCGTCGAAAATTCGCGCCAACAACACGGTGACCGCGGGATACAGCGACGCCAGCACTGCCACGATGCTCACGAGTCCGTGCCTGCTGGCCAGACCGTAAAGCCCGTTCGCCCCCGCGTCACTCCAGCCCACCACGGCGATCACCCCGAGCAGCGGCCAACCCGGCCAGATCGCGCCGAACTGGCGGCCCAGCGACTGCGCCGGCGCTCGGCGGCGAACCGCCCCGACGCGTGCTGCGGCAATGCTCGAGACGATCACCACGCTCACCACCCGCATCGTGAGCAAGGTCATCAGCACGCTGTGCTTCGAGCCCTTGTCGATGAGCGTGTAGACGAGCCCGAACGCCACCGCGGCGACCAGGGCGAGAACGAGCGGACGACGGTCTGCCGCCCCGGCCCCGGCGAGTTCGGGACCGCTCGCGAGCACCACGCCGCCGACCGCGGCGGCGATTCCGGCGAACTGCCACGCCGACGGGCTGTCACCGCTGGCTAGCCCGACGATCACCGGCACGATCGCACCGGTGCCCGCGATCGGCGCGACGATGCCCATCGTGCCGGTCGAAAGGGCTGCGTAGTAGGCCAAAAGTCCGACCAGGCCGACTACGCCCGCGGCCGCCGCCCACAACACATAACCCGTGCCCGAAGAGAACCCACCGGTGGCGGCGGCGACGGGCAACAGCGTGGCCACGGCGATGAGGTGCGCGAAACCCACGACCACCAGCGGACGCACCCGCCTGCTGATCAAGCCACCGACGAAATCCGAACTGCCCCACACCAGGCTCGCGAGCAGAGCGAGCACGGCGGTCATGACCGGCGAGCCTACGTGAGACGAGGTGGCCGTCTCCTCCGTGTTTCGGCTCGTCGACCGCTCGCCCAACGTGACGGTCCGGTCACTGGCGGCGCGCCGCGCCTCCACCCGGCCGAACCCGACCTACGCTTCGTCGTGTGGCCGCCAAAGACCCACATCCCGAGTTGCCGGAGGCATTCGCGCGAGCCGTCGCGAGCCTTCGCACTGTTCGCATGCGCGCCGAGATCAGGCTCGCCGAAGCCCCTGCGCCGCAGCGGCTCGCGCCGTTCGCCGTCGCGTTGACCGCCGAAGTCGGCGACCGAGGCGACGACGAGATCGCCAGCGGGCGCTTCGTCGTCCTGCACGACCCGGCCGGTCAGGACTCCTGGCAGGGCTGCAGCCGGATCGTCGCCTACGTGCGCGCCGAACTTGAACCCGAGATGGCGGCCGACCCGTTTCTGGCTGCCGTCGCCTGGACCTGGCTTACCGAATCCCTCAACCGCCGCGTTCCGGCACCCGAGCATCGGGCGCTCGGTGGCACGGTCACCCGGGTCGGCTCCGAGAGCTTCGGCACGATGGCCGCGCGATCACCGGTTGCGCACGTCGAACTTCGAGTTTCCTGGACGCCGGACAGCGACGACCTCGCAGCCCATCTCGAAGCCTGGGGTGATGTGTTGGGGTCGGCCGCCGGCCTGGCACCGCTGCCCCCAGGCGTGGCCGCGCTTCCGAGTCGGCGCCACTAACCGGGGCCGGTTTAGGCGGGGTTGTTCACCAGACGTGGCTGGGCCGACGGGCGGCCGACGCCCGCACCGACCGCTTCGTCGTCCGGCATCGTGCGAAGGTTCGGGCGGCTGGCTGCGTGACCGCCGGCCAGCGCAGAACCGGCGGTCGGCGCGCTCGCCAAGGCGGCACGCGGCATCCGCAAGGTGAGCGTGGTGCCGTTGCCCGGCCACGACGCGACGGCCAACGATCCACCGGCCAGCCGGACCCGCTCGCGCAACAAACCGAGGCCGACGTGGCGGCCGCGTTCCGGCTTGACCTGGTCAGGATCGAAGCCCGGGCCCTCGTCGCGCACCATCGCCTGCACGATCTGCTCGTCGACAGCTAGCGAGATGCTCGCCACGTCGACGTCGGCATGCTTGACGACGTTGAGCAACGATTCCTGGAAGAACCGGTACAGCGTTACCGCTGTGACAAGCGGCAGCGGATACGGCGAGTCGGGCCAGTCGATCTCGACCTCGAGGCCATAACGAATGCCGAGGTCGTCGCGCAACGTGAGCACCGCCTGGGCAAGGTCGCCGTCACGCAGCGCCGGCGGCCGGGTGCGGGCCATCACCGCGCGCACTTGGTCTTCGGCCTCGGCCACCAGGTCGGCGACGTTCTCGACTTCGCGCTGCTGCAGGTGCTCCGCCGACAGCATGCTGCGGGCCATCATCAGCGACTGGGCGACGGTGTCGTGCAGTTCGGCCGAAAGCTGGCCACGCGCGGATTCTTCGGCGTCGACCAGGCCCGACAGCAGTTCGAACATGCCGGCGCTCGTGGTCTCGGCGGTCCGGCGGTGCCGTGACGCCACCTCGTCGGCAACCCGCACCCGCAGGTGCAGCGCGTCGAGCGTGCGCGAGAGTTCGAGCAACTCGACGCTGGTGCTGACCGCCTTGCGGCCCTCAGAGGTGTCGGATGCACCGGGATCCTGCAGCCGGCGGACCGCTTCGTCGCGCAACTGACGGACGATGCTGGCAAACCGCGCCCCGGCCATTCCACCGGCAACGGTCGCGACGATGCCGACGAGCAGACCGATGCCGAGCGTGACTACCGCCGACATGTCGAGGCGGCCGCCCGCGTGCAGCCCGGCCGCTACGGCTCCGAGCGTCGCCAAGCATCCGACGCCAACAAGGCCGCCGGCCCAAACTGCGAGCGGCAGCCCCTCTTTGGCTTTGCTTGCGTTCACCGAACCGGCTCGACGCCGGCGAATCGACCCGACGACGAGTCGGGCCGGACGACGAGACCCGTCGTCGTCCAGTCTTCGTCGCGGCGCGCGGCGGGGCCAGCGGTATTTGTGCTCGGGTCGGCGAACTCGTCGTCGAAGTCGCGAAATGCCGGGTCGGCGGCAAGTGCGATAGCGCCGAGCAGGGAGGCCACCGCACGTTCGACCGCGTGCAACTCATCGACGATGTCGGTGACGGCGTCGTGGCCCGACGACCCGCTCGCCAGCCGGGCCAGCCGGGTTGCCGAATCGCGCAACATACCGAGTGCCGGAGCAGTGTCCGCACCGATATCGCCGAGTGAACGGGCGGCCTCGTCGGCCGCGTCGGCGCGGGCCAGCGCTTCGTCACGCGAGGCCGCGAGTTCGGCCACCGACAGCCACGACTTCGCCTGAGCGACCAGCACCGCGGCTAGCGCGGCGTCCCGTCGTCCGAAACCACCACTGCCGTCGGCACGGCGAGCGATCAGGACTGCCATCGGCTGGTCGGCGTCGCCAACGACTGCCGAGCAGAAGGGACGGCCGTCTTCGGAGCCGGTGAGCACGCCCTTCGCGCCGAGCGCGCGCAACACCCACGGCAGGTCGAACGCCTCGTCGTCGTTGCGGCGCTTGGTGTGACCCGATTCGTCACCGCTGTAGACGACCGGGCCTTCGTGCTCGACGACGATCAGTTCGACGTCGGCACCGCCGAGCACCCGGGCAGCCGCAGTCAGGACGACGCGGGCCGATACTTCGACCGAGTGCGTGATCGCCTGCTCCTGGCCACGGGCGAGTTCGGCGAACAGCCTGGCCTCGCCGCTCTTCGACGTCTGCTCGTCGAACGAGATCCACAGCAGGATCACCGGGACGAGCAGGCCCAGCAGCCCGAACGGCGCGTTCACGATCAGCCACGCAGCGAGCAACCCGATGCTTGTCGTGCCGGCAGCATGTACGACCTGTAGCGGAGCGTCCTCGAACACGGCCCGCCTGAAGTTCTCACCGGCCATGATCGACAGCGGTACCGCCGACATGATCTGGTTCGTCATCCACCAGGTCGCCATCGCGACGACACACGCCGGAATGCTTCCGTGCATGGAAAAAACCACAAACGAAGCGACGGACGTCGAGATCGCGTACTGCGCGATGTTGAACTGAATCTTCAGCAACGACGCCCGGTTCACCACGAACATCGGGATCAGGCCGACCAGCGTCGCCACGATCGGCCAAGCACCGGGCGCCATCAGGTAGGCGCCCGCTACGAGACCCTCGGTGAGCGAGAACGTCATGCGCTGGCGGGCAACGGTCACGTTGACCAGGGCGATGTTCGACACTCCGACAGCGATCGTCAGCAGCACGATCCCGGCGATGTCAGGGTGGCCCCACGGGGTCTGGCTGCCGAGCACAACCGCGGCCGCGATCGCGAGCAGAGCGACGCAGCGCAGCCGCCAGGCCGGGTTCATGACCCGTCTCCCCAGGCCGCCGCCATCCAGCTGCGTGCCGCCCAGACGTCGCTGACCCAGCTTCGAGACACCCAGCTTCTAGACATCCAGCTACGTGACATCCAGCTGCGCGAAAGCCAACTACGGGAATCCCATGCGCCGTCCACCCAGCTGCGGGAAAGCCAACTGCGGGAAAGCCAACTACGCGACAACCAGGTGCGCGAGAGCCAGCTGCGCGAGTCCCACGTGCCGTCCATCCAGCTGCGCGACATCCAGCTACGTGACATCCAACTGCGGGAAAGCCAGTCGGCCATCAAGAGGCGGACGTTGAACGTGTCGCCGCCCCAACTTGCAGCACCAGCGAACCATTGGCCGACGTTGAGGTCGTTTTCTCCGGTGTTGAAGCGCTGGTTGCCAGTGCTCGGTATGGCCACGAGACCCTGGCCATCCGCCTTGCCCGATCCGATGCTCGTCGCCGCGTTGCGGATCGCCGACTTCACCAGCAGCGGACTCGCGTCGTGATGCGACTGGATGTAGAGCGCGGCGAGACCGCTGACGACGGCCGTCGACTGGCTGGTGCCCGACCCACGGAACAGGCCGCTTGGCTGGCGAGCACCCGGGAACTGCTGCGAAATAACGGAACCTTGCGGCATCTCACCGAGAATGTTGACGCCCGCCGCGACGACGTCGGGCTTCGTCACACCGTCGACGTTGTCGTAGCCGCTGAAGCTCGCAACGGACGGCGTGGTGCCGGTCGTGTCGGCGGCGCCGACCGTGAGCGAGTCTGGCGCGAAGCCGGGGTCACCGACGACGCCTGGAGTGTTGCCTGCAGCGACGACGACCGTGACTCCGGTGTCGCGCGTCAGGCTCACCGCGAAGTTCAGCGGGTCGATGCCGTAGCTGTTCGACGGCCGGTCGACGCTGAGCGACAGGTTCGCGACGTCGACGCGACTGGCGTGGGTCGCGACCCAGTTCAAGCCCGCAAGGACCGCGGCCAGCGAAGTATTGCCTTGGCTGTCGGCAACTTTCAAGATGTCGACGGTCGCGCCGGGCGCGACGCCGAGCGCGGTGTCGCCGCTGCCTGCGACCTTGCCGCCGGCGATCAGCGATGCCATGAACGTGCCGTGGCCGTAGCCGTCGGAGAAGGTGCCGTGGTCGATCACGCCACCGTGCTCGCTGTTGAGGCCCGACGTGTCGACCGCGTCGACCAGCCGACCGGACGCCCGGTTCAGCGCGTCGGTGTCGCTGACGCCGGTGTCGATCAGCGCAACGGTGACGCCGCTACCACTGCCGTCCTGGCCGGCCACGCCGCCGATCGTGGTCGGTGCGACGACGCCGACGTCGGGAGTGCATGTCGGGTCGGTCGCGTCACCCTGGCCCGGCTGACCGTTGCCGTTGCCGTTGTCGCCGCCGT
>JBOGEK010000166.1:0-6416 GCA_050743645.1 Acidothermaceae bacterium | reverse complement strand
GCTGATAGCGCCAGCGCGGCCCCGAGCGATCGACCGTGACCAGCCCGCGTGCGGTCAGCTCGCGCAGGATCCGTACCACCCGCACTGACGCGATCGAGCCACCCGACACGACATCGCGCACGAGTCGCAACCCGGCCGGCCCGTCGAGCACCGCGAGCCTTCGGAACACGGTGGCTTCGTCGTCGTCCAACATGTCGTAACTGCCTTGGGCGATCGAGCGCAGCCCTCCCTCCGGGAGGATGCCGGCGAGATGGTCGAGCAGGTCGCCGACCGGAAGCACAGTCAGTTGAGCTGCGACGAGCTCCAGAGCGAGTGGCAGCCCGGCACAGCGCCGCACTAGGCCCGCGACGTCGGGTGCGAGTTCGTCGTCGATGGTCAGGTCTCCGCCGCCGTCGCGGATGCGGTCAAGCAGCAGCCGCACCTGCGGTGCCGAACGGAACGCATCGACTCGTTCAGCAGAGGGTGCAGAGAATGGGCGGACGGCGAGTGTCTTCTCGCCATCGACCGATACGGGGACCCGGCTGGTGACGACCAGCGTCAGGTGCGGGCAGGCGACGAGCAGCTCCGCCGCGAGTGACGCAACGCCATCGACGACGACTTCGCAGCCGTCGAGGACCAACAGTGTGCGACCCAGCGGGGCCAGGTAGTCGCACAGCGCGGACGATGCGTCGCTGGTGCCGACTGCGACGCCGAGCTGGATGGCAACAGTTGCTCCGACGAGCGCATCGTGGGAGACCGGTGCGAGCGATATCCAGTGCCGGCCACCGGCGAACTCGGCACGGCTTGCAGCTGCAGCCAGCACTAGACGTGACTTTCCGACGCCGCCGAGGCCGGTGACCGTCACGAGGCCCGGTGCTCGCAGCAACTCATGCAGTTCCGCAAGCTCCTTCTCGCGGCCGACGAAGGTCGAGGCAATGACCGGTAGCCGCGCACGCGACTGACCCGGCTGCTCGCCGAGGGCGGCTAGGTATGCCTGAACGGTGTCGGGGCTTGGGTCGACGCCCAGCTGATCGGCGAGTAGCGAACGGCATCGCTCGAACGCCTCGACGACGCCGGCCCGGTCGCCCGACGCATCAAGGGCAGCGATGAGGGCCCGATGCGCGCGCTCGTTCAGCGCATCGGCGGCGACCGCCCGGCGGGCAGCGGCGATCGCCGTGTCGTGGTCGCCGATTCCGCCAGCGGCGCTGACCACGAGATCGACTGCTCGCAACGCGAGTTCGTCGACGGCGCGACGATGCGGGCCAAGCCACTCGGCGTCCTCGCCGGGCAGCAACTGGCTGCCCGACAGCTGTGACACTGGCTTCGTGAGCGCGAGCGCCGCCTGGTGTCGACCTTGCTTCACTAGTTCTCGCGCGTTACGCAACGCGCTGCTCGCGAGCTCGATGTCGATGTCCACACCGGATGCCAGCGCGTAGCCAGCCGGCTGGGTGACGATGAGCTGCTGGCCATCGCCGTTGATCGGGGCGCACGCCGTTCGCAAACCGCGGATGACGCCGCGCAGTGCCACCTGCCACGTCGGTGGCAGATCGTCGTCCGGCCAAAGCAAGTCCGCAAGTCGTTGCGCGGAGACGTGCCCGCTCGACAATCCGAGCGCGACCAACGCAACGCGCGCTCGGCGGCCGCCCAGCGCACGCCCGCTCACCGAGGCGTCGCCGTTCGCGACTGTGACCGCGCCGAGGACGTCGATCCGCACGTTGTGACCCTAGGCCGCTACGGCTCGAACGGGAACGGTCGACGAGCGGGACGGCGAAGGTCCGGGTGTTCGTCGGCTGCCTCGCCCGCGGCCGCGTCGTTGGCTGACGTGTCTCTATCTGACGTCGCAGCGGCGCCGAGCTCGGGGTCGGCGGTCAGCTCCCGGTCGGAATCGAGCGCGACTCGATTCTCGCGGTGCTGGCGACGTCTCGGCATAGGTCGAACCCAATGCCGAGCCGGTAACAGCCTGGTAATCGCGCTGGAGGTTACGCGGACGTTACCGCCGACCGGTCGACTCCTCGTACCGAGCCAACGAGAGGGGTCACCATCGTGAACACACATCGCTTGCAGCAACTGTCGGCCGCCGTGGTTGCGGCAGGCCTGGCCGGTGTCGGACTCACTGGATGTGGGGGCCATTCCGGGGGCGGATCGGTGCAGGGAGCGGCGAATGCGAACCCGCTGCCCGGTGCAAGTGCTGGAGGGGGCGCGGCGCTGACCGACGACGCCGGTGGCGGTGGCGGTGGCGGTAGCAAGGCCATCGACGTCTGCTCGTTGCTCAGCGCCGCGCAGGCATCGTCGATCGTCGGTGTCACCTACACAAGCGCGCAGCCGACGCACGACATGTGCAACTACCCGAGCGCTGACGCGCCGTACCCCATGTTCATCATCGTCAGCTCGACGGACACCCAGCCGTGGACGCAAGCGATGTTCATTCTCCAGGAAGATGGTGGCGCGTCGCCGAGCCCGGTGAGTGGGGTCGGCGACCGTGCCGCCGGATCGGGGGGACAGTTCGATGTCCAGGATGGCAATTGGATTATCGACGTGCACGGCGGCGATCCGCTCGGGCAGACCGGAGATTTCTCGAAGTCGACAGCTCTCGCGAAGGTCGTCATCGCCGGACTGCACTGAGCGCCCGCGCGCAGCTAGACGCGTTCGACCTCAGACGCCGGACCGCCGCCACGACAAAGGGTCGCTCGCGCACCGAATGCAAGAGCGAGCGGTTGGGCGAGCGGTGAGGCGTTCGGTGGCGATCGGCGCGCTGCATTTCTCGCAGAAGGGGTAGGTGCCGGCGGCCACGCGCGCGAGGGCATGGTCGACGTCGTCGAGCTGCTCGCGTGCGTGGTTTAACAACCCATGCAGTTGTTCGCGCTCGTAGGCGATCGTCGCGCCTTCCGGGTCGTGCTCGTCGTCGACGTTGGCATCGCGCGCGGCGGAAATCACCTGCTCGAGGTCGCGGCTGAGAGCCGCGATCCGCGCGGCGATCGCGGCGCGTTCGCTCGCGAGTGCGTCGCGCACCTGGGCGTCGTCCATCCGCTGGCTCTACCCCGTCGGAGTCGCGGGTCGCTTCACAGGTCGCCGCCTAGGGTTTCCTAGGGTTGACTAGGGTCGCCTGCGGGACAATGCCGGCATGACCCAATCGACGCCGGCTTCTTCGGTGCCGACCGACACGGTCCGACTACCGAGCGGTAGGTCGATGCCACTGCTCGGTTTCGGCACCTGGCAGCTCACCGGTCGCACCGCACATGACTCTGTTTGCGCGGCACTGGACGTCGGCTACCGGCACATCGACACCGCGACGATGTATGGCAACGAAGGCCAGGTCGGTGCCGCGCTGCGTGAAAGCGGACTGCCCAGGGACGACGTCTTCATCACCAGCAAGTTGGCGCCAGACCGGTTCGGCAGATACGGCATAGACCTGCGAATCCGAGGACGCCGGCTGCGGCCCACGTTGGAGCAGTCGCTCGAACAATTGGCGGTGCCTCAGCTGGATCTCTGGCTGGTGCACTGGCCGCCCCGCTCGGATGTCGGAGGGTCGATCTGGGAGCAGTTCGTGGCCGCGCGAGAGGACGGGTTGGTGCGCGACATCGGCGTCAGCAACTACTCGCTAGAACAGCTTGATGAGTTGACCGCGCGCACCGGAGTCACGCCCGCCGTCAACCAGATCCATTGGAGTCCGTCGTTGTTCGACCGAGGGGTGGTCGACGGACATCGGGAGCGCGGCGTGGTGCTGGAGGGTTACAGCGGCCTGAAAGGTGGGGTGCTGACGCAGCCGGCGGTGGTGCAGGTCGCCGACCGGTTGGGCCGAACGCCGGCGCAGGTGGTGATTCGCTGGCACCTGGACCACTCAGTCGTGGTGATCCCGCGCTCGCGTGACCCGCAGCACATCCGAACCAACGGCGAGGTGGCGGGTTTCCGGCTGTCCGAATCGGACGTCGCCGTGCTGGACGCGCTGGGTCGCTAGCTGCCCGTTCTGGCCGCGCTAGTCGATTTCACCAGCCGCCAAGCGCTGCCTCGTTGCGCGGACGCCGCTCGGCGTTGCGTACGCGGAGTATCTCGGCGCCCACACGGTCAGGACCGCGGCAGCCACGACGCCGACCGACCCGATAATGACAATGCCCGCCGCGAGTGACCACAACAGTGCTCCGACCGAAACGACCAGCGGACCGGCAGCGTTGCCGGAGTCGCTCATCACCCGCCACACCGAAAGGAACCGGGTACGCCCGTTCGTCGGTGCGACGTCGGCCCCGATCGTCATCATGATGCCGGCGCCCACGCCGTTGCCGAGGCTCATCACGATCGCCACCGCAGTAAGTGAAATTGCGCTCGTGGTCAGCGGCAACGCGGTCATGCCGAGCCCGAGGATCACCATCGCGGGAAGTGCAACGGCCAGCCGCCCGAACCGGTCCATCACCTTGCCGGAGGGATAGAACAAGGCCATGTCGGCCGCGCTGGCGATGCCGAACACGATGCTGGTCTGCGCCGAGTTGAGGCCGATGTGGTGCGCCCAAAGCGGCAGCACGGTCTGGCGCGCCGATCGGACCATACCGACCGCGAGGATCCCTACACCGAGGGTGGCGAGCATGTGCCGGTGTTCGGCAAGCATGGCGCGCGTGCTGAATGCCCCGTGCGCCACGCGCGGGGCGTCGTCCGCGTGATGCACATCGGGTACCACGGCCAGAATCGTCGCCGCCGCCACGGTCGCTGCGATCGCGACCACGTAGGCAGCTCGCGTACCGCTGATGCTGATCGCCGCGGCACCGATGAACGGTCCGATGAAAAGACCGACCCGATGCGAGCCGGCCAACGTCGACATCGCCCGAGCGCGTAGCTGCACCGGGACGACCTCGGTCATGTACGACTGCCTTGCGAGGTAGAACGTCGCCGTGCAAAGGCCGACAAGAAGCAGTGCCGCACCGAGGAAGATCAGCGACGGTGCGGCCAGGCAGCCGAGCAGCGCCGCAGCAGCGACAAGCGCGGAGAAGATCATCGCCCGGCGATCGCCGACCCGTTCGGCCACCGATGCCGCCGGCAGATCGCCGAGCACCTGACCGATGCCGAGGAGGGTGAGCATGAAACCCGCGAGGGCCGGCGATGCTCCGAGTCCCAATGCGGTCAGTGCGATAACCGGAGCGATCGCACCATTCGCGATCTCGAACACCATGCACGGCAGGAACGCCGATGGCACCAGCGAGCGGAGTGTCGGCTGGGCGATCGTCATCTGCTGAGGGTCGAGGGATGACGCGATTCAAAGCGCACATTGGATACAACCACAAGCTTGACGGTACCTTGATTGCCCTTTCGACACTGCCGCGGCCTTGCAAGTCGACCGAAGTCGGCGAGATAACTTCCTTCTATGACGGTTCCGGTGGGGTCCGTATTCGACGCCGTCCTAGAACGCATGTACGACCGAGACGATGTGGACACTCTTTCGTCCCATCTCGAGGCAGCTTGTGGAATCGCGGTCGGCAAGGTGTCTCAGCTCGACATTGGCGTTTTTCGCATCGATCGAAGCGACGGCGCGCCGCCGCTCGTTGCGCGCCTGTTCTCCGCGGCTCGGCCGTATGCGGCAGCGGTGGGTGACCTTGAGGTATTGCGCTACCTCGCCGAGATCGCCTTCCCCGCCGAGCGGGCCGTCGACGACGCCGCAATCACCAGCCACAACGGGCAGGCACTCCTGCTCACCCGGTTCGTCAAGGAAGCCCCTAAGGCGAAGCGTCCTCCGTATCCGATAGTCCGGCTCGGCGCGATGATCGGCCGACTGCACGGGTTGCCGGTTCCCGCCGCCGCTGATCGCCCCTCGGGGGCGCTGCACCACTTTGCCGACGGAACGATGGACGACGAGCTTCGGGCCGTTACTGGCTGGCTCGACTCGATCCAGGGTCGGGTGCCCGATGGAAGTAGGCGTGCGTTCGACACCATTCGCACTGCCTTGAAAGCAGCCGACGGTGGCGCCGGTCTACCAGAGGGCTTCGTTCATCCCGATCCAGTCCCGAAGAACGCGATCTTCACCGCCGACGGCCCCGTGCTGATCGACTGGACGTCTGCTGGACGAGGCCCCAGGCTCCCGTCGATGGCCATGGTGCTGAAGTCGCGTTGGGCTGCAGTGCCCTTCATGAAGGGATATTCCCGGGTGGCCACCCTGACCAATGAAGAGCGCGATCGACTCCCCGGGTTGCTTTTCAGTCGTCAGCTCACCGACCTTGCATTTCGCGTCTGCCGCAACCCCACGACTGCCGGTGGCGCGGCCAAAAGGTTGACCGCTTTGCGCCGCGAGAGTGAGGCCAAGGCGCGCGAGATCCTTGCAGCGTGATGCCGTTTGCGTCCTGACCATCGCGTCGAGTGGCGAGCTAGTGGACGTCGACGGCTTCGCCCGAGCGGACCACGCGGAAACCGATATTGCCGGCCGAACTGTCGGGCGTGTTCGACGTCCGCGCTGCCACGCG
>JBOGEK010000165.1:0-8614 GCA_050743645.1 Acidothermaceae bacterium | reverse complement strand
AGCATTACCCGCGCACCGACCCGGCCGTCATCATGCTCGTCGTCGACGACGACGATCGAGCGCTGCTCGCGGGTCAACCCGTGTGGCCCGCGGGTCGCAAATCGACACTTGCCGGGTACGTCGACGCGGGCGAGACCCTCGAACAAGCCGTTGCCCGCGAGGTTTTCGAAGAGGTTGGCGTCACCGTCGACCGAATCCATTACGTCGCCAGCCAGCCGTGGCCGTTCCCGTCGAGCCTGATGCTCGCCTTCACGGCGCATGCGACCTCGACGTCGATCAATGTCGATGGTGCAGAGATCAGCGAGGCTCGCTGGTTCACCCGCAAAGAACTGACAACCGCCTTGGACGACGAAACGCTGCGCCTGCCGATGCGGGCCTCGGTGGCGTTCTACCTGATCGAGCAGTGGTTCGGCCCGAACCTTGCCGACGTGGCAAACGCGGCGCTCCCCTTTCGGCCGAGCGTCCAGTGAAGGGGTTACCGAGCGTCGAGTGAAGGGTTGTGGTCGCAGCTTTGCGCGCCTACGAGCCCAAACCCCTTCACTCGACGCGTCGCCGTGTTACGACGCGACGCCGTCGAGCTGTGACCGCACTTGGGCGAGCGACGGATTCGTCAGCGTGCTGCCGTCGGGAAACAGCAGCGTCGGCACAGTTTGATTGCCGCCGTTGACACTCATCACGAACTCGGCCGCACCCGGCGTCTGCTCGATGTTGACCTCGGAGAAGGCGATGCCTTGCTCGACGAGTTGGCGCTTGAGCTGGCGGCAGTACCCGCACCACGTGGTGCTGTACATGACGATCTCGGTTGGCTCGCTCATCGCGGTCACGTTCGATGCACTCCTCGCCGGCGGTTCCGTTGCTTCTCGTATCGCATAACCACCGGGGTTGCTTGAAGCTTCCACGAAATTCTAGGTCAACATCGGCGACGGCTTGCGGGGACTGCCGCCACCGGTCGTCAACAGCTCGGACGCAACGCCCACCCTTGTCGGACGAGGCTGCGAAGATGGCCGGGTGACTGTGACGGCCGAACCTGACGTTCTCGCGGGCCTTGATCCAGAGCAGCGAGAAGCCGCCGAAGCGGTGCGTGGGGCGGTCTGCATCCTGGCCGGTGCGGGCACCGGCAAGACCAGGGCGATCACCCATCGGATCGCGTTCGCCGTCCAATCTGGTGCGGTGGCACCGCAGCACGTGCTCGCGGTCACATTCACGACGCGGGCCGCAGGCGAGTTGCGCGGCCGCTTGCGACGGCTCGGCGCAGGCAGCGTTCAAGCACGCACGTTCCATGCTGCAGCGCTGCGTCAGCTGCAGTACTTCTGGCCGAGAACGGTCGGTGGCGAGCTGCCGGCGCTCCTGAAGTCGAAGGTGCCGCTGCTTGCCGAGGTGGCCAGCCGGCTGCGGCTGGGCTTGTCGTCGTCCGACCTTCGCGACATCGCATCCGAGATCGAATGGATGAAGGCGTTGCAGCGCCCGCCTGACGACTACGCCACCTCGGTCGAGCTCGCTCATCGCATTCCGCCGCGACCCGCCGCTGACGTGACGGCAATGTACGCCGGCTACGAAGACCTCAAGGTTCGTAAGAACCTCTTCGATTTCGAGGATCTGCTGCTGCACGCCACAGCCCTGGTCGAGACCGAGCCGGACGTCGCGGCGCAAGTTCGCGACCAGTACCGCTATTTCGTTGTCGACGAGTACCAAGACGTCAACCCGGCGCAGCAGCGCCTGCTCGACGCCTGGCTCGGTGGTGGCGACGATCTTTGCGTCGTGGGCGATCCCGAGCAGACGATTTACTCCTTCGCCGGCGCGTCGCCGTCCTATCTCACGAGTTTCCCGGCGAAGTATCCAGCGGCTACCGTCGTCCGGCTGGTGCGCGACTATCGCTCCACGCCGCAAGTGGTGGCGTTGGCCAATCGCTTGTCGGGTGGCGCGCTGGTGGCGCAACGGCCGGCCGGGCCGGTGCCGGTCGTCGCAAGCTACGACGACGAAGTTGCCGAGGCATCCGTGGTCGCGGCGAAGATCGCAAAGCAGATAGCTGACGGCCTCGCGGCCAGCGAGATCGCTGTGTTGTTTCGCATCAATGCGCAGTCCGAGACCTACGAGCAGGCGCTGGCCGAAGCGGGCGTGCCCTACGTGGTGCGCGGCGGCGAGCGCTTCTTCGAGCGGCCCGAGGTGCGAGAGGCGATGTTCTTGCTGCGCGGCGCGGCGCGAGCCGAGCACGATGCAGGCACTGAGCTGGTCGAGATCGTCCGCGCCGTCTTGGCGTCCGCCGGTTTCGGGCCGGCCGCCCCTTCGGCGGCGGGGGCTGCTCGCGATCGCTGGGAGTCGCTGGCCGCGCTCTTGCGACTCGCCGAAGAAAGATCAGGCCTCGGTGATGCGGCAGGCGCCGGCCTGATCGATTTCGTGACCGACCTCGAAGAGCGCGCGTCGATGCAACACGCCCCGGTAGTCGAGGGCGTCACGCTGGCGTCCCTTCATGCCGCCAAGGGCCTCGAATGGCAGTCGGTTTTCATTGTCGGACTCGCCGACGGCACGCTCCCGATCGTCTACGCCGAGACTCCTGCCCAAGTCGACGAAGAGCGTCGACTGCTCTACGTCGGGATCACCCGAGCCCGCGAGTTCTTGTCACTGTCGTGGGCCGCCGCACGGTCGCCCGGCTCACGCGCGAGTCGCGGTCCGAGCCGATTCCTCGAGGCGATCCGCGGCGAGGTCGCAGGCTCCGCGACCGTGCGTGCGTCGCGGGTCGCATCGTCAACCGCACGGCGTGAGCGCGCCACCACGACTCGTTGTCGGGTCTGTGGCCGGGTGCTCACCGCGGGAGCCGAACGCAAGCTCGGGCGTTGTGTCGACTGCCCGGGTGACGTTGATGAAGCGTTGTTCGAGAAGTTACGGGGCTGGCGGCTCGAGCGCGCAAAAGAACTCAAGCAACCCGCCTATTGCGTCTTCACCGATGCCACGTTGACCCGCATCGCTGAGGTGCGGCCACAGAGCCGCGAGCAGCTGGCGACGATCGGCGGCGTCGGCCCGTCGAAGCTTGCTGGCTACGGCGACGAGGTGCTCGATTTGTGCCGTGCTACGGCTGAGTTGGGCGACTCGATCGATCTGATCGAATAAATCCGTTGCCCGCCGGTAAGCCGAGCCCGTACCCTACTCGTCGAGCGTCAGCAACATGCCGAGCTAGGCGTCACCCGCGAGGGTGCGCCCGAGACCGAAAGGTGGTGCAAAGACCGATGACTGGAATCACCACGATGGTTAGCCGCATGTCATCGCCCACCTTTGCGGCATCATTCGTGGCCATCGCGCGCGGCACGTGCACGCAGCCCGGCATTGATCTGCTCGCGACCGGTGTATCAGCGCATCAGCTCAGTGGTTCGTGGCGCGGTATCGGTCAGACCGGCTGCCCGTCGATGTCGCTTCATGGCGTCACGCAGATCAATCCAGTTGCAGCAGGTCGTTCGGTTCGTCCGGTCGCCAAGGTTCGCGCATACGCAGCACCAGCAGCAGCGCAGCTCAAGCGCCAGATGATCAGCTGGAACGGCAAGAACGGCACCAAGGGATCCTCACCCTGGAGGTTCCCGGTTTGACTAGGCAGTCAGACCGGCTCACACCAGGCCGCGGGTCCCTCACCGGGAACCGCGGCCTTTTTGTTTGTCCTCAACCGTTGACCGCTCCGACTAAGCAGCCCGCCCCGACACCGTTGACCGCCCCGACTCAGATGCCCACTCCAACACCGTTGCCCGCTCCGACTTCTGATCCGCACCTGGCGTGGCCGCTGCACCAGCGGCGACCACGTCCCCAGAGCTTGACGGCCCGCGAAAGTGTCCGACCTCGACGAGAGGATCGCCACACGTAGGCCGCCCGCATCGCGCAAAACCGATGAGCGCGATGGCCCTACGACGTCACAAGGGGGTGACGCAGATGTTGACCAGTCCGTTCGACCACGTGCTCGCCCAAGCACTGCGGCGGTCGCTGGAAGTTCCTTGTCTGACGGTTGACCCGGAGTTGTTCTTCGCCGAGTCGCCCGAAGACGTTGAGACCGCCAAGGTCATGTGCGGCGAGTGCCCAGTGCGCACTGCTTGCCTCGCCGCTGCGCTCGAGCGGCGCGAGCCGTGGGGTGTATGGGGCGCCGAGTTGTTCGTCCAAGGTGTCGTCGTTCCGCGCAAGCGTCCACGTGGGCGTCCGCGCAAGGAGGTCGCAGCTTGATCGCCGGATCGTTATCGACGATCAACCTGATGGGGGAGGGCTCGGTCAGGCACCCGCCTGACCGAGCTGGGGCGGCTGACTGCCGCCCGATCTTGACCTGCTGCTCGCGCCGCCTAGTGAAGCGCCGACCCATGGCGCGCTGACCTCGTGACGTCCCGACAGATCACGCGTTGACCTGCTGACGCGCTGACGACAACGTCGGTCGGTCCGCCTTAGCGGGTGATTCGTCGTCCGCATTTTCGATTAACGCGTGGTGCTCTTGCGCGCCCGCGAAACGTGCTTCGAGCCGGCCTCCCAGCCGGCGAAAAGCCTTGCCAGATATGGAGTTTGACGTGATAGCGCAACATGAGGCGTTCGTACGAGCGCTGCTCCTCGAACGAGAAATGCAGATACAAAAGGCTCAGCTGAGAGCGCAGGCGCGTGCCGTTCGGCGACACCGTCTTGCCCGCAGCCGCGCCGGCCTGCTGCGGCGGATGCTCCTCGCCGTCCGGTAATGCTGGCGCAACGCAAAGGGGCCGTACCCATGGCGGGTGCGGCTCCTTTTGCGTACCGCCTAGTCGGCAGGCGCGAGGCCGGGCAGCCACCGACGCATCTCGGCGCGGAACGGTCCGCGGGCGTCAAGTTGCGACAGCACCCCGATCCCGCCTATCCAGACCCGGTGAATCAGCAAATACGACGGTGGCAGGTTGAGTTGTCGGGCCAATGCGCCGGCGGGCGTGCGTGGATCGCCGATGCGGGTGGCCTGCTCGCGGAGCCAGGCCCGCGAGAAATGGAACGTCTCGTGCCGTGCCGGGTCGAGAAACGGGTTGAGATAGGCAAGCAGTTCGTCGGGATTGACCTCGTGGCCGGGGTTCACGAAGCCCTCGGCGCGCAGTCCGTCGACTACTGCCTCGCGGTTGCCGAGCAGCGCAAGGTTGAGCAGCCTGCCGATTGCTGCAGGAAAGCCGTCAGGAAGCCGGTTGACCGCGCCGAAGTCGAGGACGGCCAGCCGACCGTCGGCACACAGGCGGTAATTGCCGGGATGGGGATCGGCGTGCAGCAAGCCAGCGCGCGCCGGCCCGGAGAACAGGAACCGCACGTAGAGCAGCCCGACTCGATCGCGCTGTTCACGAGTTCCCGAACGCAGGATTGTGGAGACGGGCGTGCCGTCGACCCACTCAGTCACCAGCACTCGGTCGGCTCCGGCCAGCACGTCGGGGACGAAGATGTCGGGGTCGTCGAGGTAGGCCTTGGCAAATGCGTGCTGCGACTGCGCTTCGAGCCGATAGTCGAGTTCTTCGGCCACCCGCTCGCGAAGCTCTTGCAGCAGCGGCTTGATGTCAAGCCCCGGCGAAAGTACGCCGAAAAGCCGACCGAGCCGACTCAGCTGGTTGAGGTCAGACAGCAGCGCTTTGCCGGCACCCGGGTATTGCACCTTCACGGCGACCGGCCGACCGTCGGACCAGATGGCGCGGTGGACCTGGCCGATCGAGGCGGCGGCGGCCGGTGAATCGTCGAACGAGGTGAAAAGTGACCGCCAGTCGGGACCGAGCTGGCTCGCGAGCACCTTGTGCACGACCGGGGAAGGTAGCGGTGGGGCGTCTTCTTGCAAGCGGGTGAGCGCGTCACGGTACGGCGCAGCAAGCTGCTCGGGCATCGCCGCCTCGAAGACCGACAGCGCCTGGCCGAGCTTCATGGCGCCACCCTTGAGTTCGCCCAAAACCTTGAACAACTGCTCGGCCGTGCGCTGCTGAAACTCGGTGGCGACTTCGTCGGTCGGCCGACCGGTCAGCCGCTTGCCGAGACCGACCGTGGCGCGGCCCGCGACCCCGAGCGGCAGCGAGGCGAGCCGGGCCGTACGGGTCACAGTGCGTCGCGGTATCTCGCTCACGCCTTCATCCTCCCGGATCGGCGGCCGACTCGTCGGCAACCTCGCTCGGATCGGGCCATCGACATCCGCAGGCCGGGTGCAAAATCCAGCCACGCCGGCGGATCCGCCAATCGGGCAGCGTGATCTCAAGAGTGCCGTCGTGACTGGGCAGCGCCGCCGTCTGCGCCCAAGTCCGCGCTGGATCGGGCGCCGACACTACGTCGCCTAAGGTATCGACTGCGGTGAGCACCTGTTGGGCGGCGATGCTCGCAACCAGGGTTGCCAGCACCACGTCGCAGGCATTCACGGACGGACGCCGACCCTCCGTCGCAAGTTGAGCCGCGATCATCGGCCAGGCCGGATCGCGATCGGCGCGGTGCAGATCGAGGCACCGCAGGCACGCGGTGGCGCCGGGCACAACGAAAGGGCCAACGACGCCCGTCGTTTCTCGGACGGCGGCGAACAGATGCGGCGTGCCAGATCGCATGAGATCTTCGGCGAACTGGGGCGCGAGACTGCCCGCTGGTGCGAGGACGGCGACATCTGCTCGCTTCGACGGCGGCAACGCGCTGGTGCGGACGCTGCCGCTCGCCCGATGTATTGCGGCGTGCGCGGCTTGCGAGCGCGTCGCTCCTGTGTCACTGGTCGATGAGCCGGCGGGCGCGCAGTCGGCTGGGCGGCACGGCGCGTGGTCGTCCACGACGATGTGGCCGACGCCGGCGGCAGCGAGCAGCGTGGCAATGGTGGTGCCGACCCGGCTGGCTCCGAACACCGCCACGGTGGCGCGCTGCCGTCGTCCGATCGTCTGGATCCCGCCGTCGAGCCGACCCGACACCACCGAGATCGACGCGAGGTCGGGCGCCAACCGATCGCGTTCGAGATGGCTCAGCCCGGCGAGCGGAATCGGGCTGACGGCGGCATCGTCGACGACGGACGCGTCGAGCAGCAGCCGCAGAAGCTGATCGGCAACGCCGGCGTCGAGGCCCAGCCGGCGTGCCGTCGCGCGCAGGTCGGCGTCGTCGCGGGTACCGTCGATCGCCGCCATGAGTTCGGCAGTCCGGTTACCGACGCCGCCCAGAACCAGCGCGCGTTCGGGGTGGATGCCGATTTGCAAGGTCGTCGGGTCGCGCCACAGCCGACGCAGAGCGGTCTTGACGACAGGTCGCACGGCCACCTCCGGAGTCCAGATCTTCGAGACGAGATTGAAGCCTGGCATCGAAGGGGCGCCGATTTTCCGTCGTCCACAGTGGTTGTGACGTTTGTCGCGGAACGCCGCGCGCTGTGGGTAACGAGCAAGCAAATGGCCGGGCGGCCCTTCGGCCACCCGGCCACTCGCCGAGCTGGAATCAGTTCTGTTCTGACGTTGCGTGATTCAGGATGAAGCTCAGGCCTTGCCGAGGATCCGGTTGAGCGTCGTGCCACAAACCGAGCACTTGCCCTTGGCCATCTTGGTGCCCTTGTCGTTGACGACGACGTCGCCCTCGAACTGACGCTTCTCCTTGCACTTCACGCAGTAGGCCTCGCCACTGTATTTCTCGGCCACGCGGTCCTCCTTGGTCGCAGGTCTTGCTGTCCGGTGAACAGGATTGTTCGGGTGAGCAGGATCGGTCGTGGGGCTGATCGTGGCACCGGCCGGTCACGGGCGTTTGCGCGCTTTCCGTACGCGCAAGCTTGGTGGTCGGCCGCCCCGACGAGCGTCGTCCGCCCTCGCGGATGGACGAAACCGAGGGCCACCCTACGTCAGTCACGCTCAGGTGCCGCGCACGCGCACCCATGTCGCCGTGCCGTGATGCGGTATCCACAGGTTATGCACAGGCGAGCGGGTCGCTAATCGGGACGAGATGGGCGAAACCCCGGGTCGGCTGGATCGCCCACCTTCCCCTTGTGGACGGCCCTTTTGACCCGGGGTCTCAACGGCTCGACGTTAGGAGCCGGAGCCGTGTCGGTCAACGGAACGCGCGCGATATCAGAAGACACCTGTGGATAAGTGTGTGCAGCGGGTGGGGAGAGTGCGGGGTGTTGCTGTGGACATGGCTTGGACGACGTGTGCATGACGGTTTCAAGGTGATGGCGCGAGTGTGGCTGACGTGCGGGAACGCGGGTCAGGCCATGTGGAGAAGAAGAAGTTGACGGCACTAGTTCGCCGGCGCCGATTCGCCGACACCCGACGCGGTGACCTGGTTGTGACGGGTCGGAGCGGTACGGTGCCGCCGTGGCGATGACGAACCCGCGAACTCCGCAACCTCGCAGGGCCGGAGCCGAACGACGCAAAACGCTGCCCGAGCCGCGGGAGGCCGCGCTGCGATCGGCGACGACCGTCGAGGTACGGCGAAGCGCCCGCCGAAGGCGCACCGTGTCGGCTTACCGCGACGGCGATCGCACGATCGTCTTGCTGCCGGCGCGGATGTCTCGTGCCGACGAGCAACGCTGGATCGACGTCATGCTCGAACGGCTGGCGGCCCAAGAGCGCAGGCGTGGCGGCAGAGCGAGTCGTGGGGACGACGAACTGCACGAGCGCGCAGGGGAGCTGTCGAGGCAGTACTTCGGCGGGCGCACCGAGCCGTCGAGCGT
>JBOGEK010000164.1:0-10184 GCA_050743645.1 Acidothermaceae bacterium | reverse complement strand
CCGATGACCTCGACGATTGCCTGCACCAACCTGCCCGCCCAAGGTGTCGGTGCCGGCAACAGCGCGCGCGGCGTGCGCTGCGGGCCGAAGTCGTCGAGTGAAATGTCTCGGGCGCTGCGGCGTCGGGCGCGCTTCGCGGCTGCGGTAGGCGATTCAGGCTCCGGCGCTGACGGCACGAGCGTCAGGCGCACCGATCCCGGACGCACATCGAACTCGAGCGCTCGGTCATTCGTCGGCTGCGCTGGTGCGGCTGCCTGAACTGCCATCGGTGTGCCCGGAATCGCCGGAACGCCGGTAGGCAAAGGGAAAGCCAGCGCCAGCGTGCCCTGCATCGAACGAATCGCGGCCGAGGTGGATGGTTCGTCGGCCGCGTGGTCGTCGTCGTACGGCGGATCGACGATGCGCACGGGCAGTCGATGGAGCGGGGTACGCGAAGCAGTTTGGGCGAGCGCGCAAGCGTTGTCGGGCATCGTGTTCCTTCGCTGATCTGTTGGAGTTGCGGCTAATTGCGGGGCGCATGGAGTACTTGGCCCGGATGAAGCACGCCGGGATCGATGCCGATCACCGCCTGGTTCTGCGCATACCAGCGCGGCCATTCGCGGGCGATGTCTGCGGCCGTCGCGTCGGCCCCGAGATGACGTGCCGCGACGTCCCACAAGCTGTCGCCGCGACGCACGACATAGCCGTCGTCGACGACTTCACGTCGAGGCGTGGGCGCGAGTAGCGAAGGGCTGGCAGGAGCCGTCTTCGTCAGTGGTGGTGGTGCCGGAGGTAGGTAGCCGGCCGTCGGCCGGTCTAGGTCGAGGGCCGGAGTGGCTGCAGCACCGCTGGGTGCACTGGCAGCCGCCACCGGACGGTCGAGATTCGGCGGCCCACCGGCGGGTGCCGCCATCGCCGAGGTCGAGACCAATGGCCCGGCGACCAGTGCCATTCCGAGCACAAATCGCGCGCAGGTGCGGGCGATTTGTGGTGCGAACCGCGTTGCCGCCGCCGCACATAGCTGGCCGCCGGCCGACGGGCAGAGGCTGCCGAACTCCAGCCCGAGCAGGACGCCGAACCACGCGAGCCCGACCCAGGCGAGCAACCCGGCGCCAGCCGGCAACAGCGAGTCGAAGTCGGCACGACCGGTCGCGAGCAGCTGGACCTCCGCCCCCGGCGAGCCCGCCGCCCACCCGAGCACTAACCCCGTGCAGGCCACCGCGAGCAACGCCGTGACCGCTGCAGCGATCCGCCGCGCGAGCAACGCCGAACGCCGTACTGGCGGCACTGGCGGCACGGCCGACGCGGCTGACGCGGCTGGCTGGGCTGGCATTGGACTCCTCAGGGCGACCTGATCGAGTGCGTCTCGATGCATCCATTTGCTTGCGTTTGCATTTGTAAAGGTCAGCTAGCTTGCTGTCAAGTGCGGCGTCCTCAACTGAGGTTGGGTACGCTTCTGGACGGCGCTCGTGGCCGTCCGATCTGTTGTCGTGGCTTTGGTGTTTCTCAGGCGAGGGAGATTCGGGTGCGCTGGCACGACTTGTTCGACGACCTCGAAGCGCAATACGGCGCTGCGCGCGACGCCGAACTTGCGTCGGAGATCAGCGATCGCACCCGGCGCGAACTCGCGCTCGTGCGACTCATCGACCGGCTGCGGCCGGCGATCGGTCAGCCCGTGAGCGTCCGCCTGCTTGGCGCGGCGGTGATCGAGGGGGAGCTGACGGCGGTCGGCCCGGACTGGCTGCTGCTGACCGAAATAGCAGGCCGTGAAGCGCTGGTGGCCACGCATGCAGTGCTCTCGATCGGCGGGCTCGCGGCCCAGTCGGCGAATCCCGACTCGGAGGGCAAGGTGTCGGCGCGGCTCACGCTGGCGTTTGCCTTGCGCGCGATCGTGCGCGACCGATCTGCGGTGATGTTGAGCTACCTCGACGGTTCGACGACGACCGGCACGCTCGACCGGGTCGGCGCCGATTTCGTCGAGATCGCAGAGCATGCGCCAGGGGAGGAGCGACGGCGTCAGGCCGTGCGTGGTGTGCGCACTGTGCCGCTCGGCTCGCTCGCGCTGGTGCGCCGCGCCCTCACCGACCTCAGTTCGTGAGGCATTCGGGGCTGGTCAGCCGGCGTCCCAGGGCCGGGAGAGTCGGACGGCGGATTCGAACATCAGCGCGTGAACGAACGCCTGCGGGAGGTTGCCGCGCAGCTGGCGTTGGGCGACGTCGTATTCCTCCGAGTACAGGCCGGGCGGCCCGCAGGCGGCCCGGTTGCGTTCGAAGTAGCGGGTGGCGGTGACGGTGTCGCCTTGCTGGTGGGCTGCCAGCGCGGTGACAAATCCGCACAACAAGAAGGCGCCCTCGGCGTCGCCTAACGGGGTGTCGTCTTGGCGGAACCGGTACACGTAGCCTTCGCGACTCAGCTCGTCGCGGACGGCGGACAACGTCGCGGCGGTCCGCGGGTCGCCGGCCGGCAGCGCACCGCGGATGCCAGGCAGCAGTAGCGCGGCGTCGACGCGGTCGTCGCCGGGCGCGCGCTGCCACCGGCCCGATGGATGGGTCGCACTCGCGGCTGTCTCGGCAAGGATCGCGTCGGCGAGGCCGAGCCACTCACCCGTGCGCGATGCCGGGGCGCCCGCCACCGTGCTGATCGCTCGCAGCCCGGCGACGCAAATCAGCCGGCTTTCGGCCCAGTGCTCGTCGTCCAGCTCCCAAATCCCCGCCTCGCGCTCGCCCCACCGACTGCCGATCGCGCCGACGGCGGCCTCCACCGCCCGCCAGCCGTCGACCTCGAGGCGGTCGTGCCTCGCGGCGGCCGCGAACAGCAGCAGTGATTCACCAAACGCGTCGAGCTGGAACTGGGTGTTGACGTGGTTGCCGACGATGTCGCGGCCGCCGGGGTAGCCGCGCAAGTTGAGGTGCCGCTGATCGGGCACCCGGCCGCCGATCGTGGTGTACGCCGGTGTCAGCTTCGGCCCGTCGTCGAGCAGTCGGGCCGACACGAAGTTGACCGCGTCGTCGAGCAGTGGATGCGGCCCGGAGGCGGCGATTGCCTCCCCGGTGAAGCATTGATCGCGGATCCAGACGTAGCGGTAGTCGTAATTGCGGCCCTGGGTGGCGCGTTCGGGCAGCCCCATGGTGGCCGCGGCGACCATGCCGCCGCCGGAACTCGTCAACCCGCGAAGCACTGCGTAGGCGTGCGCCGTGTCGCGCGCCGCAACGGTGTTGTTGAAGGTGGGCACGTCCGCGCGCCATGCAGCCTCGGTGGCCCGCCACGCATGGTCGGGATCGACGGCGGTGTCGGGCAATGCCTGCTCGGACAGCTCCAGCACCAGGTCGTGGTGGGTGCCAGCGGCGAGGGTGAGCTCCATCGCCAGCACGTGCTCGCTGGTGCTCGCTGCACCCGGTTTCGCCGTGGCGCCACCGGCCCAGCGCAGATGGAGCCGGCCGGCCTTCCCGGTCCACACGCCGTCGGTGCGTCGCAGGTCGTGCAGCGGGAGCCGGCCGAACCCGGCTCGCGGGTCCAAAATGACGGTGACGCGCGCATCGCCGTCTGTCGCGATGATGCGGCGCAACACCACCGCCCGGCCCGGATCGCCGGGGAAGGACAGTGCTTCGCGGCATTCGACGATACCGTCGTCGGTGACCCAGCGAGACCGCCAAATCAACGAGTTTTCTTCGTAATAGCCGCCCCAAACGAACCGACCGACCGGTGTGACGGCGTACGCTCCGGCGCCACCGACGAGGGATGAGAACACGGCGTCGTGGTCCCAGCGAGGCGCGCACATCCAGACGAAATCGCCTTGCGGGCCCACCAGGATGCCGCGCTCGCCGTCAGCGAGCAACGCGTACTCGCGCAGCACGCGCGGCGGAAAATCAGTGGCGTCGTGCTGCGTGGTGTGGGCCATTGGCGTGCCTGGAGGCATTGGCGGGTCGAGAGACGTCTAACGGCCCGGTAGGAATTCGTGCGCGGTCTCGCGCATCGCCGCGATGGCGCCGGGGATCCCGGCCTTCGGCGCTGCGAGCACCGACCGGGTCATGTTCTTCATCTGCTCGAACGTGATGTGGGGCGGGATGGGTGGCTCGTTCGGGTCGGTCATCGCGTCGATCACCACCGGCCGGTCGGCGGCGAACGCTGCCTCGAACGCGGCGTCGATCTGTGCCGAACGCTCGACTTTGATCCCCTTGAGTCCGATCATTTCGGCGTACGCGTGGTAGGGGACGTACGGGATGTCCTGCGAAGCCTCGAACTTCGGGTCGCCTTCCATTGCGCGCTGTTCCCAGGTGACCTGGTTGAGGTCCTCGTTGTTCAAGATGAGGAACACCAGTCGCGGGTCGGACCACGTCTTGTAGTACTTCGCGGCGGTAAGCAGCTCAGCCATGCCGCCCATTTGCATCGCCCCGTCGCCGACCATCGCGACGGCAACCCGATCGGGAAAGGCGAATTTGGCCGCGATCGCATAAGGAACGCCCGGCACCATGGTCGCGAGGTTGCCTGAAAGGGATGCCTTCAGTCCGCGCCGGATGCGGATGTGGCGGGCGTACCAGTTCGCTGCCGTGCCCGAGTCACTGGACAGGACGGCGTTGTCTGGCAACTGACGAGAAAGTGCCGCGAACAATGCTTGCGGTCGCACCCGCGGCCGGTCGAGATCGACATCGGCCGGCTTGGCGCGGTCGTCCATCAACTGCCACCACTCGCTGACGCCCTTGACGATTTTTTCCTGCCAGTCGCGGTCTTCTTTGCGTTTGAGCAGCGGCAGCAGTTCGGCCAGCGTCTGCTTGCTGTCGCCGATCAATGCGAGGTCCATCGGATACCGGATCGACAGCATGCGCCCGGACAGGTCAATCTGGACCGCTTTGGCCTGGCCTTCGGTCGGTAGGAATTCTGAGTAGGGAAAGGACGAACCGACCATCAACAAGGTGTCGGCGTCGGCCATCATGTCCCAACTCGGCTTGGTGCCGAGCAGGCCGATCGAGCCGGTGCAAAAAGGCACGTCGTCCGGGACGGCGGCCTTGCCGAGCAGTGCCTTGGCGATACCGGCGCCCAAAGTGTCGGCGACGGCAATCACCTCGTCGGTGGCGTGCATCGCACCCGCGCCGACCAGCATCGCGACCCGCTTACCCGAGTTCAGCAAATCGGCAGCAGCGCGCAGGTCGTGCTCAGTGGGGAGGCGTCGGCCCGGCCAAAACCCGCTGCCGGAGTGCACAGTATGGGTCGCCTTCGGTTGTTCGGGGATCGCCTCCATGTCCTGCACGTCCGCAGGGATGATCACTGCGGTCACGGTTCGTTCGGCCTGTGCGGTGCGCAGCGCCCGATCGATCGTGTGCCGGATGCTGCCAGGCTCGTTCGCCTGCTCGCAGTAAGCGGCCGCAACATCGGAGTACAGCTGCAGGAGTTTGACCTCTTGTTGGAAGCTGCCACCGAGCGCGCGCACGAACGTTTGCCCGACGATCGCCACCACCGGCTGATGGTCGAGTTTCGCGTCGTAAAGCCCGTTGAGCAGGTGAATCGCCCCGGGTCCGGACGTCGCCATGCACACGCCCACCTCGCCGGTGTACTTGGCGTGCCCGCAAGCCATGAAGGCGGCCATTTCCTCGTGCCGCGTCTGCACGAAACGCAATCGATCTTGATGGCGGCGAAGTGCCCCCAAGATGCCGTTGATGCCGTCCCCGGGAAATCCGTAGATCGTCGTGACGCCCCAGTCGATCAATCGCTGGCACAAATAGTCGGCTGCGGTGTCGGACACGGCGCACTCACTCTCGTCGGGCGGGCAACGACCGACGCCGGCGACGAGGCCCACCCGGGTCGTCGCTAGGACCCGCGGTCTCGGCGGTTTCGGATACCTGGCGATCTGCCCCACGCGCGGACGACGAAAACCACGACTCCGGGTGGCGAGCGCAGGGGCACGACTATTCGTCGTCGGGTTCGGCGCCGCCGAACGGATGGCTGCTCACGAAGTCGCGGGTGCGCTGATAGGCGTCCTGGATATAGCGCTCGAGTTCTTGCGACTCGACCCGCCACTGCCCGCGGCCGCCGATCTTGATGGCAGCAAGTTCGCCCGACCTGACGAGCGCATAAGTCTGCGCGGCCGAGATGTTGAGCACCTCGGCGACGTCGGTCAACAACAGGAACCGCTTGTCCATCGGATCGCCTTTCTCCCTGGCATTACTAACGCGCCTCTCGGTTGCCTAGCGCTCGATCAGTTGGACAGTCTGGTCAGTCTGCCACCGTTTGCCCGCAATAGCTTCCGTCGTCCACAGGACTCGTGGGTTGGCGTTCAGCTGAAACCGGCCATCCGGCACAATGGTGGGCCATCGGGGTCGCTACTTCCGGTGTGCAGAAATTGATAGGGGAGCATCCGTGTCCGAACCCGCTTTCCCGGCAAGCCCGGCACGTCCAGCAGGGTCGGCACGTTCGGCAGGGCCCGCGGGGCAAGTATTGGCGGCGCCACCAGCGAGCCGCCTGAAGCCGCCGTCCTGGCTCGATGGCCGGCTCGTCGTCGGCGTCGTCCTCGTATTGCTGTCGGTCGTCGTCGGTGCGAAGGTCGTGGCCTCGTCGTCCAACTACGACCAGGTGTGGGCGGCATCGCGCGATCTGGCGCCTGGCACCACGATCACCAAAAGCGATGTGGTCGCCGTGAAGGTGCGCTTTCACGACCACGGCGGTGGCTACTTCTCGACGTCCGGCTCAAGCTTGGTCGGGCGGACAACGGTAACCGCGCTGAGCGCAGGGCAACTCATTCCGACCGCGGCGCTGCCTGCCACGAAGCCGACTCCGACGCGGCTCGTGACCGTGCCGGTCGCGAAGCTGCACATGCCGCGCGGCAACGACCTGCAAGGCACCCAGGTCGACCTTTATGTCACCGTCAAAAGTTCGACCAGCGACGGTCCGAAGACGCCGCAACTGGTGCTCGCGGGTGTGACGGTCGCCGACACGGTCAGCGATTCCTCGCTCGGGGGATCGACCGGCTCTGGCGTCGTGCTCGAGGTGCCGTTGGCCGACGTCGACGCCGTCGTCGGAGCCGTCGAGTCGGGCTCGATCGACCTCGTCCGGGTGCCCAGCGGACAGTCGGTTGCGGCTCCTTCAGGTGCGTTCACCACACCGACTGCGGTCGCGAGCGACGGTTCCGCATGAACGTGCCGGTGCTGACCGCGGTCACCGACGCGGTCACCGAGGCCGACCTGGTGTCGGCTTTCGAGCGCAGCGAATACGGGCTCAGCGTCGTCCGCCGATGTGTCGACCTCGCCGACCTGCTCGCGGCAGCGGCGAGTGGCACGGCGCGGGCGGTGATCTTGTCGGCCGATCTGCGGCGGCTCGACCGTGACGCGCTGGCCCGCCTCGCGACGGCGGGCGTTGCTGTCGTCGGCCTGGTCGCCCCGGGAAACGACGACGCCGACCGCCGGCTGCGACAACTCGGCGTGCGCCATGTGCTGGCCGCCGACGCGGGCCCGCAGGCAATCTCGGCCGCCGTCACGACGGCGGTCGCCGAAGGTGTCGTGACCGGGGGAGCCGAGCCGTTGCAGCTGGGCTACACCGAGCCACGTTCGGCGCTGCCCGACCTACCGCTTTTCGCTGACGCCGCGGGCAGCGAGTTTCTTGAGTCGCCGAGTTTCGAGGGGTGCGTCGTTGCCGTCTGGGGGCCGACGGGTGCGCCGGGGCGCACGGCCGTTGCGGTCACCGTCGCCACCGAGGCGGCGCGCATGGGCTGCCCGACCTTGCTCGCCGACGCCGACCCTTATGGCGGTGTCGTGGCCCAGGTCCTCGGGCTGCTCGACGAATCTCCCGGTCTGGCAGCAGCGGTCAGGCAAGCCAACACCGGCAATCTCGATCTCGCGACACTGGCGAAGTTGGCCCGGGTCGTCAATCCGCAGCTTCGAGTTCTTACCGGAATCGCGCGGGCCGACCGTTGGCCCGAGTTGCGCCCGTCCGGGCTGGGTGAGGTGTACGCGCTCGCCCGCCGGCTCGCCAAACTCACCGTCGTCGACTGTGGTTTCGGACTCGAACAAGACGAAGAACTCAGCTACGACACAGCGGCGCCGCGCCGCAACGGTGCCACGCTCGCGACACTGGCCGACGCCGACCAGGTGATTGCGGTCGGCTCTGCCGATCCGGTTGGCTTGCAGCGATTGGTACGCGGGCTGGCCGAACTCAGCGAGGTGCTGCCCGACTGCCGGCCGCAGGTGGTGGTGAACCGGGTGCGCAAGGGTCCGGTCAACGGCGACCCGGAAAGTCAGATAGCACAGGCACTTTCGCGTTACGCCGGTGTTGAGCACGCGATCTTCGTGCCTTACGACCTCGCGTCGTTCGACCGTGCGCTTGCCGGCGGCTATGCGATCGGCGAGGTAGCTCCCGATTCACCCGCTCGGTCCGCGCTATTGCCGCTGGCAGCACAGCTCGCCGGCGTGAAGGCCGCGCATGGCGGTCGCGGACGGCGGGCGCGCGCCCGCCGCTGACGTGCCGCCGGTCGGTCGCCTAGTAGCGGAAGCGGGCGACGACTTGTTGGAGTTGGCCTGACATGCGGGCGAGTTCTTGGGCTGCGTGGCGGGCGTTGCCGACGGTGCCTGCGGTTTGTTGGGTGGCGCGGGCGACTTCGGTGATGCGGCCGGCGATTTCGTGGGCGCCGGAGGCGGCTTCGTCGATGCTGCGGTTCATCTCGTTGGTGGTCGCGGTTTGTTCTTCGACGGCGGAGGCGATCACGGTCTGGATTTCGTTGATGCGTTCGATGATGGAGCTGATTTCGCTGATCGCGGCGACGGCTCCGGCGGTGTCGCCTTGGATCGCTTCGACGCGGCGGGCGATGTCTTCGGTGGCTTTGGCGGTTTCTTGGGCGAGGTCTTTGACTTCGCCGGCGACGACCGCGAAGCCTTTACCGGCTTCGCCTGCACGGGCGGCTTCGATGGTGGCGTTGAGCGCGAGCAGGTTGGTTTGTTGGGCGATCGAGGTGATGACTTTGACGACCTGGCCGATTTGCGATGAGGATTCGCCGAGGCGGGTGACCATGTCGTTGGTGGAGGCGGCGACGGTGACGGCTTGGGCGGCGACCCGGGTCGCTTCGCTGGCGTTGACGCTGATTTCGCGGATCGAGCTGCCCATTTCTTGTCCGCCGGTAGCGACGGCCTGCACGTGAGAGGTGACCGCGCTGGCCACGTCGGCGGAGGCGTCGGCTTGGGTCGATGCTGCTTCGGCCGAGTTCGCGAGCGCGCTCGCTGCCGAGGTCAGCTCCACCGACGCCGTGGCCAGCGTGCCCGCATTGCTCGCGACGGACGCGAAGTCTTCCCGAAGCTGTGCCGATGCGCGGTCGAGCGCGCCTGCGAGCCGCCCGATTTCGTCGCCGCTTTCGACGCGTGCCGACCGGGTGAGGTCGCCAGTTGCGAGACCCTCGGCGACGTTGGCGACGGCTGTCAGGTCGGTGCGAATGCTGCGTGCGGCTCGCCATCCGACGAACAGCGCGATCGCAATGCCGATGAACAGCAACAGCAGCACGTTGCGGGTGGCGCTGCCTTGCTCGTGGACGACGCTCGACAGGTTCGACTGCGCGGCCGACGAGGACGAGGAGTCAAGCGCGTTGCGTGCAGACTTGGCGTGCGAGGTCATCGAGCCGACCGACACCAGGGCCAGCACCGACACCACGATCGCCGTCGCGACCGCGACGAACACCGCAGCATTGATCTTGAAGGCGAGCGAGCGGCCGCCCGAAGCGGACGTGGGCCGCACTGCGGTGACACCTGACATGTTCGCTCCGAGTCCGTTCGAGCCGCCGGTCAAGGGCACCGCGCGACGGCGCCTCTGGGTGGCGCTTGGGTGCGCCCACTAGGTCTTTCGGCGTATCCGGCCACGGCATGAGTCCCGACACGGCAGTTTTCGAATCTCTCCGCGTGACGGCCGTCCCGAGCCGGGCAATTCGTCGCTATTCGCCGCGATCTCGAAACGATGCCGCTTCTCGTACGTCCTCGCTATTCGGTGCGGCACGGGCTCATGCCGTCCGAAGCCGTGCCGATAAGGCAGCGATGCCCAGACGTCCGACCGGCAGTGTGCCGGAATCGATCGGCGGGGCGGTGTCCCAGCCCGTGCAGTCAGAGCGAGCAGCGGCGGGCGACGCCGTCCGGCCACTCGTTGCTGCAACCACGCCGCCGGTCGCTGCTGTCGCGGCGGTTCCTGCGGGTGTCGAGGGCGTCGCCGGGCAGGCCGCGTTCGACCCGCTGACCGGTTTGCCG
>JBOGEK010000163.1:0-1585 GCA_050743645.1 Acidothermaceae bacterium | reverse complement strand
GCGCACCACCGCTCTCGGGAAACCGGGAAGAACCACCTGGAGGCTTCGGCCGAATGGTGGCGGGTGGTAAGCGATCCGCAATGTGACCCCCGGGCCTCGGCCCGGGGGTCACGTAATTCTGGGTCGTTTCCGGCCTCCGAACGGACTCACGCCACCGTGCGCTGCCCCGGCCCGCCGGTCCGCTGTTCCGAGCGGTCGACCAGCGACGCTAGATCTGCTCCCTCTTAGCCTGCAAGGTGCGCCAGACGTCGTCCACCTGGGCGTGTAGCGCGGCGAGGGTGCCATCGTTGGTGATGACGCGCCAGGCGACCGCACGGCGTTCGTCGTCCGTTGCCTGCGCATCGATGCGAGCCAGCGACTCGGCCCGGGTCAGCCGACGTGCTTCGGCGAGCCGGGCGATCCGCACGTCGATCGGCGCCTCGACGACGAGGATGACGTCGTAGTCGGAAACGAGCCCAGCCTCGACGAGCAGAGGCACGCCATTCACCACGATCGAATCAGCAGGGGCGGCCGCGAATCGCCGGCGTACGTGCGCGCGCACCAGCGGATGCACGATCGCCTCCAGAGCGGCGCGCGCATCGTCGTCCGCGAAAACGACCGCGGCGAGCGCTGACCGATCCAGCGCGCCGTCAGGTCGCAGCACCGCCGTACCGAAACGAGCGATCACGGCGGCAAGGCCATCGGTGCCCGGCGCCACGCATTCGCGGGCTAGCACGTCGGAGTCGATGACGACGGCGCCCAACGCTTCGAAGCGATCGAGGACGGCGCTCTTGCCCGAGGCTATGCCACCGGTCAGTCCGACTCGCAGCGCGCGCTCGCCGCTCACCAGCCGCTCACGAACTGCTGGCCGCCGACGGCGATGGGAGGTCGGACGACGCAGGCGCCCCGAACGCCAGCATGGCTTTGGCCATCGCCGCCAGCGCCGCGGGTGCCTTCGCGGCAGGCAGGATGGTCGGCGCGACTTCGACCACGAGCGTGCGCGCGCCGTCGGCCATCAACAACTCCTGCCACTGCCCGCCGATCAGCACCGACGCTTGGGTGCCACCGACGTCAACTTGGCTCAGGGTCGCCTTTCCGGCGTCGTTTTGCACAGTGAGCAGCACGCGTTGCTTCGCTGTTTTCGCGTCGACGTAGGTGATGTAGGAAACCTCGACCAGCGGATCACCAACCGGCGTCGGGGTCGCGGCCGGCGACTTCGACGGCGACGCCGATTGCACCGACGACATCGGCGTGCCGTAGCCGCAGGTGACGCGACCGGTGCGGCCAGACTGTGGCACGGGCGCGGCCCGCAGGTAGGTGACGCCGCCGGGCAGCGGCGGACCGCCAAGGATGCGCTCGACGGTCCCGACCGGGAGCAACTCGCCGCAACCGGCCGGCAGCACGGCCTTCGCCGGCGCGCTCGACGATGCCGGCGCGGGCGACTCGGCGGGCGACGAGGCCGCAGGCACCGACGGCGTCACGGTCGAGTTGGCGTTGCCCCGGTGTGACGACGTGCACCCGGTCGCCGTGATAGTGACGGCGAGCACGGCCGTTGCCACGCTGGCAGCTCGTGGCGGGATGATCGCGGGCATGGGCCGCAGAGTAG
>JBOGEK010000162.1:0-18058 GCA_050743645.1 Acidothermaceae bacterium | reverse complement strand
GACCAGACCTTTGCGGAGATCGATTCCGAGATTGTGACGACGACCTCAGCACGGGCAGCCGTTTCCCGCGACATCCCGGCCGAGTTACTGACGTTGTACGAAAAGATTCGAGATTCGTCGGACGGCGTCGGTGCGGCCGCGTTGCATCGCGGTCGTTGCGAGGGTTGCCACCTGTCGTTGAACCCAGGCGACCTGGGCCACATTCGCGACGCGTCGCCCGACACAGTGATTCGATGCGAAGAGTGCCGCCGGATTCTCGTGCGCACACCGGAATCCGGGCTGTGAGTGCGGCTGCGACGTCGGGCCGGCGGCTGATCGTCGAGGCCGACGGCGGCTCACGAAGCAACCCTGGACCGGCCGGCTACGGCGCCGTCGTGCTCGACGCCGCTACCGGTGAGGTACTGCGCGAAGCTTCCGATTTCCTCGGTGTAGCGACGAATAACTTTGCCGAGTACAGCGGTTTGATCGCCGGTCTTCGAGCTGCCCACGAGGTCGACGCGGGCGCCTACATCGAAGTACGGATGGATTCACGACTCGTGGTCGAGCAGATGTCGGGACGCTGGCAGATCAAGCACCCAGACTTGCGGCCACTGGCCCGTGAAGCGGCGGGGCTCGCATCGGCGTTCGGGCCTGGTCACGTCAAATACAGCTGGATTCCACGTGAGCGCAACAAAATGGCCGACCGGTTGGCAAATCTGGCTATGGACGCCGGAACTGGGCAATCGCGAGCCGTCTCGTCGCGCACTGTTTCGTCGTCCGGTGCCTCGTCGTCCGGTGCCTCGTCGTCCGATACCGCGGCGGTTCGTCCGCGCAACCGCATCGTCGGCTGGGGACCCGCAGTCGAGGCGACCAGCTTGGTGTTAGTGCGCCATGGCGTTACCGGGTTCACGTTGGAGAAGCGGTTTTGCGGGATTAGCGATCCGCCGCTGGTCGAGCAGGGTCGGCTCGAGGCGAAGGCGGTCGCCGAACGCTTGTCGTCGCGCGGCGGGATCGACCTGATCGTGTCGTCGCCGATGTCTCGATGTCGAGAGACTGCAGCGTTGATCGCGGCTGCTGTCGGTGCTCCGGTCGAATACGACGACGAGCTGCGCGAAGTCTCGTTCGGCGCCTGGGAAGGTCTTACCTTCTCGGTGGTGCAAGAGCGCTGGCCACGCGAGCTCGAGCTCTGGCTCGGCGACACCTCGATTTCTCCTCCCGACGGCGAAAGCTATGACTCGCTACGGCATCGATGCCTGGCCGCGCAGCAACGGATCGTGAACCGTCATCGGGGACACACGATCTGCCTCGTGACGCATTCGAGAGTCGTGGCGATGTTCACGGTAAACCTGCTTGACGCCTCGACCGACGCTCTCTACCGGCTGCCGTCGGCGAATGCCAGCGTGTCCGAACTCGACTACTACGAAGACGGTCCTTCGGTGCTGCGCACGTTCAACGACATCTCGCACCTGAGATGACCGTGCCTGACCCTGGCATTTCATTTCGTTGCGGTGGGCCCGCTGACGTTGTCGACGTGTTGGAGTTCTGGAAGCGGGCCGCCGAGGACGCCCATCGGCCGGCTGACACGTCGTCGACGATCGAGAGCTTGGTTCGACGCGACGCCGAAGCACTGATCGTGGCGCTCATCGGTGACGAGATCGTTGGCACGGTAATCGCCGGGTTCGATGGCTGGCGCTGCCATATCTATCGGCTGGCCGTCGCGCCAGGGCACCGACAGAAGGGCATCGGTGCCGAGCTCGTGCGCCGCGCCGAGCTGCGGTTCGAAGTGCTCGGCGGCACTCGTAGTGATGCCATGGTTCTCGACGACAACCATCTTGCGCACCACGGTTGGAGAGCCTGGGGATACTCGCGCCAGCTCGAATGGCGACGCTGGGTGAAGCCGCTCGCCAGCCGATAACCGTTTGATCTCGATCGTGGGTGTGGCTCGGGATCGGCTGTCTGTTAGGGGTTTTTGTCGGTGGCGGCTCATAGGTTGCTCGTCATGGACAGCGGCGGCTTCGCCTTCTCGGCGCACGAAAGCGACGACGCGTGCGGCGCGCGTGACGCGTCGGGCGCGTTCGACGTCGACACGATTTATGACGTCGTCGATGGCTGGCCGGCCGATTCGCAGCTACCGAGTGATGCAGCGCAGGTCGCGTTGTTGAGTGAGTACGAGCCGGGGCCGACTGCGATGCTGGTGTTGGCGGGCATCGACGCCTCGGCCCTTGATGTCGATGGGCGGGTGGAGTTCGCGGCGGCGTGGCAACGCCAGCTGGCATGGGTTGATGCGAAAGCGCAGGCGGCCCTGGCGGCGTCGGTCGAAGATGTCGATCCCGAGTTGCCATCGGGAAACGACGTCGCCGAAATGCAGTGGCGGGCTGAGTTGGTGGCGGCGTCGCTGGGGTGGTCACCGACCACCGCGGCGAATCGGTTGTCGACGGCGCAGCGGGTGCTTAATGATCTGCCGAACATGTTCGGCTTGCTCGAAGCCGGTGAGGTCAGCCTTCGCCATGTGTTGGCCTTGGCCCATGAAGTCTTCGAGCTGACACCGCAGGAGATCGCGGCGGTGGAGGCGCGGGTGATCGAGCGGGCGCCGATTCAGACGCCGGCGCAGTTCACCCGGTCGGTGCGCCGGGCGGTGATTGCGGTGGCGCCCGAGGCGGCCGCGGTGCGGCGGGCACGGGCGTTGCGTTCGCGTGGGGTGCGTAAGGTCGCTTATCCCGATGGGATGGCAGCGGTAATCGCCACGATGGACGCCGCCGACGCCGAAACCGTTTATCTCGCCCTCGACGCGGCTGCCCGCAAGGCTGCCGCCGCCGACGGCGCACCGGGAAACGCTGCCGCCGCCGATGGCTCGGTCGGCGCCGCGGGCGGGTCGGCGCCATCGATCTATGCGCGGCGCGCTGATGCGCTGCTGGTGTGGGCCAATGATGCGCTGGCCGATCCTGACCTGCCGCGCAAGCAGGGCCGCCGGGTCGAAGTGCAGGTGGTCATCGACTTGCCGACGTTGCTGGGTGCGGCCGACAACCCGGCCGAACTGATCGACTACGGCCCGATCACCTCCGGCGCAGCCCGTGAACTAGCCGCCGACGCGGCGTGGCGGCGGCTGGTGGTCGATCCGGTCGATGGTCACCTGCTCGACTACGGCACCACTGTCTACCGGCCGCCGCAAAAGCTGGCCGACTACCTGGTGGCCCGCGATCGGCGATGTCGGTTTCCCGGTTGCGGCAGGCAAGGCGATGGCTGCGACTTTGACCACGTGATCCCGTTCGGCACACCCGGCGGCGTTACCGCAGCGCGTAATTGCTGTTGTCTGTGCCGCTACCACCACCGAATGAAAACCCACGGCGGCTGGAGGCTGCAGTTACACGAAGACAGTTCCGTCACCTGGACCTCGCCGACCGGCCGCACCTTCCACGTCGACCCGACCGGCCAACTCGAATGACACCGGCACCAGCGAAACGCGACGCGTCGGCGCTTTCTGTCAGCCCGTGACGAGCAAGCTTCCCCACGACGCGAGCAGCAACAGCGGCACACCGATCAGTCCGAGCCGGGCGAACTCCCATGCAGTGACGTGAATCCCGCGTGCCTTACAGCGCTCGCGCCACAGCAACGTGGCGAGCGATCCCCAGAGCAACACCAGCGGCCCGAGGTTCGTACCGAGCAGCAGTCCGAACAACTGGTCATGGCGGCCATCGGCCACCGGCTCGAGCGCCAAATAGCTCGGCAGGTTGTTCGCGAGGTTGCTCGCGCCGGCGCCCACGCCGGCGGTGCGCAGCACGCCGATGGTCGAGCCGCTGTGCCCAGCCAGGTGTCCGAGGAGCTTTTCGAGAAAATGCGCATCGAGCGTCGCGATGAACAGAAACAATCCTTCAACCAGCAGCACCAATCGCCATGGCAGCAACGACAACTTCAACCGCCCCGGTGCGCGAAACGCGAACACGACGACCAGCGCAACTGCGGCCGTTGTGGCCGTCATCCAGACCGGAATCCCGGTTACGAAGAACGGCGCTACCGCGAGGCACACGATCGCCGAAATCCGAAACAGCAACGGATTCTCGACGACGATCGCCTCAGACATCTCGTAACGGCCGCGCAGCTCCCGCCGATACGCGACGCTCAGCACACCGGCCGTGATCAGAACCGAAACCAGCGCCGGCAACCACATGCGCGATGCGAACGAAAATGCCGACATGTGCAACCGGTTGACGGCGAGCAGATTCGTGAGGTTCGACACCGGCAGCAACAGGCTCGCGGTGTTCGCCAACCAAACAGCCGCCATCGCGAACGGCAACGGCGACAGCCGAAGCCGAGACGCGAGCGCGAGCACCACCGGCGTCAGCAACACCGCCGTCGTGTCGAGGCTCAACACAATCGTGGTGAACGTCCCGAGCACCAACACCAACCCGAACAACCGGCGGGTGTGGCCGCGCCCTACGACAGCGGCCCGCTGCGCCGCGACGTCGAAAACCTGTGCCACGTCGGCCAGTTCCGCCACCACCGTGATGGCCACGAGGAATCCGAGGATCGGACCCACCCGGTCGGTCGTAGACACGGCGTCATGCCAGGGCAACGCGCCCGTCGCGACGCAGGCAGCGCCGGCAAGCGCCGCGATCAGCCACACAGGCGGGCGTCGGCAGGGCGGCATTCAGGCGGGTGCCACGTCGTCATGCCGCCTACTCTCACGTACGGTGTCGGGGTGCCGCATCGCAGGGTCAAGCTGATTGCCGACGGAGCCGAACTCCGAGCCGGCTTCGCGGCGGTGCGCGACGAACTCGGCGTGCCGGGGGAGTTTCCGTCGTCCGCGCTCGAAAGCGCTGAGCAGGCGGCGAAGAACCCGCGGTTGCCGACGGCTGACCTCACCGGGGTCGGGTTCATCACGATCGACCCGCCCGGTTCGATGGACCTCGACCAGGCCATGCATATCTCCCGATTGCGGGGCGGTTACCGGGTGCGTTACGCGATCGCCGATGTCGCTGCGTTCGTGCGGCCGGGCGACGGCGTCGATCTCGAAGCGCACCTGCGTGGCGAGACGCTCTACAGCCCTGATACGCGCACGCCGCTGCATCCGCCAGTGCTCGGAGAAGGCGCGGCGAGCCTGCTCCCGGGCCAACCGCGGCCGGCTCTCGTCTGGACCATCGACCTCGACGAAGCCGGCAACCAGACCGAGGTCGACGTCGGGCGCGCGATGGTGCAGTCACGCGCCCGCCTCGACTACGAGGGCGCACAAGCCTCGATCGACGCACGCCACGATCGAGGGCCGGACGACGAAGTGCTTGCGTTGCTTGCCGAAGTCGGCAAACTTCGCGAGGCGCGTGAGGTCGATCGGGGCGCGGTCAGTTTGCGGGTTCCCGAACAAGAGGTCGGTGCCGACGGGCAGGGCTTCAGGCTGAGCTACCGGGCACCATTGCCAGTTGAAGACTGGAACGCGCAGATCTCGTTGCTCACCGGCATGGCTGCGGCAGGTCTGATGCTCGACGCCAAGGTGGGCATCTTGCGCACGTTGCCGCCGCCCGATGCAGGTGCCGTCGACATGCTGCGTCGCAGCGCGCATGCCCTCGACGTCGAGTGGCCAAAATCCGTTACCTACCAGGCATTTGTGCGTGGTCTTGACCCCTCGACCGACGCGGGCGCGGCGTTGCTCGAATTGTCGACCCGGCTACTTCGCGGCGCCGGATACACGGCGTTCGACGGCGCACCGCCCGAGCAGGTCGAGCACAGCGCCGTGGCCGCGGCGTACGCGCACACGACCGCGCCGCTGCGCAGGCTGGTCGATCGTTACGTCGGTGAGCTGTGCGTTGCGGTCTGCGCGGGCACCGAGGTTCCAGCTTGGGTACGGTCGGGCTTGTCGACACTGCCCACGGTGATGGAGGTTTCCGACCATCGGGCGCATGCGCTCGAACGTGCGTGCATCGACCTCGTCGAGGCAGTGCTGCTCGCGCCGCACGTCGGCGAGACGTTCGGGGCCGTGGTCGTCGAGCGAAATCATCACGGCGGCACGGTGCAGCTTCGTAATCCGCCCGTGCGGGCGAAGTGCGATGGTGATCAGCTGCCGTTAGGTGAGCAGATTGTGGTGCGTCTCGAGAAGGCAGAACCGGCAACCCGCACGCTGGTCTTCGCCCCGGTTTGATGCAGCTGACTGATCGCGACTAAACACGCTGCAGGTAGATACCGCCGCCGGGATTGCGTTGCCATGAGGGCAGGGCCGCAGCGACTCGGTCGCGGTGATGCTCCCACAAATAGGCGCTGTAGAGCTGGATCTGGAACGCCTCGTTAAACGCGAGGAACGCCCGCAGTAGGTACGCCTCGTTCCATGCCCTGCCCTCGAAGACCCACTCGGGCGGATATTCGAAGGGATACAAGATGTCATGAATATGAACCAGGACGCCTGGCGCAAGATGAGGCAGCACCTCGAGAAAGAGGTAGTTGACGTCGCTGCCGATACGCGACACGTGGCTCGAGTCGATGAACAGCAAGTCGCCTGCTTCGAGTCGCGAGAACACCTCGACAGGAACGCTTTGCACTGGCGCCTCTACCACCTTGCACGACGTGGAATCGGTTGGCCGCAGCAGGTTGCGTAGCGTGATCGGGTAAGGCTCGATGAACGTGAGATCTAAAGTGCGTTCATGGTCTGAATAGTCAAGCAGTAAGGCAGACGAGAACCCTGAGCCGACCTCGATCACCCGCTTCGACTCGAACCGACCGAGCATGCCGGTGAGTATCGCAGCGTCGCCGTAATCGAAAAACCCGTTCTCGTATGCGAATCGGTAGGTCTCGCCGCGCACCGCCGGGAACTCGATTGGATCGGAAAACTTCGCAATCTCGTCGACGAGTCGAAGCTGGTCGTCGACACGCAAGTCGATGCCCGGAACGCTGTCGCGATCACCGAAAATCTGGTCTTCGCGGGCCTGGATGTCGTCTAGATCGGGCAATGGCGAGTAGAAGTGACCAGGCGGCCATCGGCCGTACTTTGGGCTGGCCAGTTCGGCGGCAAGCCGGTCGCGATCAGCGGCAAGTAGTCCGTACGCGGCCACGAGCCGCTGGCACTCCGCCCGGTGCCGGTCGCGGTCCTCGACCAGCCTCCGAAGGGGCGGCACCGCCAACGCTGCGCGGCGCAGCATGCGCTTGTCCATGGCCACGTCGGCCACCTCCCGGGTTAGCCGCCAACCCTACGGCCGAGCCACACCCTAGACTCGGTGACACGGCGGACGAGCCGGCCGGGCGGCCGCGTCATCCCATGGTGGATGCCGAGGAAGGTCCGGGCTCCACAGGGCTAGGTGGTGGGTAACGCCCACCCGGGGTGACCCGCGGGACAGTGCCACAGAAAATAGACCGCCGTCGGCACCGGTTTTCCGGCGTCCGGCGGTAAGGGTGAAACGGTGGTGTAAGAGACCACCAGCGCGCGAGGTGACTCGCGCGGCTAGGTAAACCCCACCTGGAGCAAGGTCAAACGCAGGCGTTCGAGGGCGGCCCGCCCGAGTCTGCGGGTAGACCGCTGGAGGCTGCCGGTAACGGCAGTCGTAGATGGATGGTCGCCCGTTGCGGTTCGCCGCAACGACAGAACCCGGCCTATAGGCCGACTCGTCCGCCGCTCGCCTACTTGCGCGCGGCGAGGTGCGTGACACAGAGGTTGGGCTCGACGAATGGCTCGAGCTTTTCGGCGACGAGTGGGGCGTCGATTTCGTCGAGCAGCCCTTGCATCAAGCCGAGATGCACCGAACACACGACCTCGCGGTGTTCGATTGCTGCCTCGCGGAAAGGACAGTGGTGCAGTAGCACTTGCCGCTGGCGCCGGACCGTCGTCGCCTCGGGCACAAAACCAACCTCGTCGAGAACCTGCAGCAGCTGGTTCGTAGCAGCGGCGGCGTCGATGCGACGGTAAGGCGGGGGCTTTTCGGCGAGGTAATGACCCCAGGCCTCGCCCGCTTCACGCGCAGCCTGCGTCGGCTTGGCCGACTGTCCGGCGATGTAGCTGGTCAAGATCTCGGCGAGCAACCGGTAGCTGCGTCGTCCGCCCCGTTGGCTACCAGGACGCGCCGCGTACAAAGCGCGCGGGCGACCCGGTGAGTCGCGGGTCTCCATCGTGCGGTCGACCAGCCCGGCGTCGGCAAGGCCGTCGAGGTGAAACCTCGCGGTATTGGGATGCAGTCGCATGCGCTCGGCCACGTCGTTCACCCCGAGTGGTCGGCCCGCGTCCTGCAGCACGGCGAGCGTGCGCGATCGACTTTCGCCGAGGGCGGGGCCGGGGCTTGAATCTGCAGCGATGCGAGTGCTCATAAATACATTTTTACATACCGACCGTAGAAATGTCGGAACTCGGTAGGGTCGACTCGTGTCCAAGATTCGCATGGCCGACGCCGTGAGCGCGCTTCACCCCGGCTACTTCGCCTTGGTCATGGGGACCGGCATCGTGTCGATCGGCATGCATAATCACGGTCGCTACGGCATTTCTGTCGCACTACTGTGGATCGCGATCGTCAGCTACCTGGTACTCATCGCGTTACACCTGTGGCGGCTGGTTTCCTTCCGGCCGCAGCTGGCCGCCGACTTCACCGATCCGCGGCGCGGCTTCGGGTTTTTCACCTTCGTCGCCGGTACCGATGTGCTCGGCACCCGGCTCGCGGCCGACGGCCATCGCGGCCTCGCGTTCGCGTTGCTCGCGATCGGCTGGCTCAGCTGGCTCGTCCTCGGCTACGTCGTCCCGTGGACCGCAGTACTCAGCAACAAAGAGCGTCCGGTTATCGCAGCCGCGAACGGCACCTGGTTCATCTGGGTCGTTGCCAGCCAATCCGTCGCTGTACTCGCCGCCGCGCTTGAGCCCACGACATTGGTCGGACGACGAGAGCTCGCGCTCCTGGCTGTTTTCTCTTGGTCAGTCGGCGTTTTTCTCTACGCTGCCGCAGGAATCTTCGTCGCGAATCGGTTGATGAGCTATCCGCTGACCCCGGCTGATCTGAACCCGCCCTACTGGGTGGCGATGGGCGCGACGGCGATCACCACCGTTGCCGGTGCGCGGATCGCCGAGATGGCTGACGCTCCGATGGTGGCCGCGACGCGTGGCTTGATTGCCGGGGCGTCAGTGGTGTTCTGGGCGTTCGGTAGCTGGCTCATTCCGGCGCTCGTCGCCGCCGGCTGGTGGCGTCACGTCGTCCATCGCATTCCGCTTCGGTACGAACCGACCTGGTGGAGCATCGTCTTCCCGCTCGGCATGTACGGCGTCGCTGGGCACTACCTCGGCGGTGCGGATCACCTTCCGATCGTGCACACGATCGGGGAGGACGAGACGTGGGTGGCATTAGCGGCTTGGGCGCTTGCTTTCGCGGCGATGCTCGTGTCGTTCTACCGCAGTTTCGTGCCGCGTCCACTGCCCGCTGACTAAGCCACCGGCACTGAAGGCGCAGCGGCGGTGGCGGGAAGCTGCGGGTGGCCTGCGAGGTCGGGGTGATGCAGGTCGAACGCGGGCCGCTCTGAGCGGATTCGAGGTAGCCGCTTGAAGTTGTGTCGTGGCGGCGGGCACGACGTCGCCCACTCGAGAGACGCGCCCCAACCCCAAGGGTCGTCGACATCAACGGCAGGAGCTGCGCGCCAGGTCTGCCAGACGTTCATCCCGAACGGGATCATCGAGATGCCGAGCACGAACGAGCCGATCGTCGACACCGTGTTCAGGGTGGTGAAGCCGTCCGTCGGCAAATAATCGGCAATACGCCGAGGCATGCCTTCGACGCCTAACCAGTGCTGTACCAAGAACGTCGTGTGGAAACCGATGAGGAGCAACCAGAAGTGCACCTTGCCGAGACGCTCGTTGAGCATCTTGCCGGTCATCTTCGGCCACCAGAAGTAGAACCCACCGAACATCGCAAACACCACGGTGCCAAATAGCACGTAGTGGAAGTGCGCTACCAGGAAGTAGGTATCGGTGACGTGCCAGTCAAGAGGCGGTGAAGCGAGGATGACCCCGGTCAGGCCGCCGAACAAGAACGTCACCATGAACCCGAGGGCGAACAACATCGGTGTGTCGAACGAGAGCTGCCCGCGCCACATGGTGCCGATCCAGTTGAAGAACTTCACTCCGGTTGGCACTGCGATCATGAAAGACATAAGGGAAAAGAACGGCAAGAGCACGGCACCGGTCGAGAACATGTGGTGCGCCCACACGGTCATCGACAAACCTGAGATCGCGATCGTCGCGAAGACGAGGCCCTTGTAGCCGAAGACCGGCTTACGGGAGAACACGGGCAGGATTTCTGTGATTATGCCGAAGAACGGCACCGCCACGATGTAGACCTCGGGATGGCCGAAGAACCAGAACAGGTGCTGCCATAGGATCGAGCCACCGTTTGCGGTGCTGAAGATATGTGCGCCGAGCTTGCGGTCGGCCTCGAGGCACAGCAGCGCCGCGGCTAGCACCGGGAACGCGAGCAGCACGAGCATCGACGTGAGCAGGATGTTCCAGGTGAAGATCGGCATGCGGAACATCGTCATGCCAGGCGCTCGCATCACCAGGATCGTCGTGATGAAGTTGACGGCTCCCAGGATGGTGCCGAGCCCCGAAATGACTAAGCCCATGATGAACATGTCACCGCCGACGCTCGGCGAATGCTGAACTTCCGACAGCGGCGTATAGGCGTACCAGCCGAAGTCCGCGGCGCCGCCAGGGGTCAAGAAGCCACCCTCGACAATCAGGCCGCCGAACAAGAACAGGTAGTAGCTGAAAATGTTCAGCCGCGGAAAGGCGACGTCAGGAGCACCGATTTGGAGCGGGATGATGACATTGGCGAAACCGATAAAAAGCGGCGTTGCGAACAACAACAACATCGTCGCGCCGTGCATAGTGAACAGTTGATTGAACTCTTCGTTCGTCAAGAGTTGCATTCCGGGACGGGCTAGCTCGGCGCGCATGAAGAGCGCCATCACCCCCGCCAACAAGAAAAAACCAAAAGCCGTCGCGAGATAGAGCTGTCCGATCAGCTTGTGGTCGGTAGTCGTCAGCCAGTTGACAATGCCAGATCCGCGCGCCGGCACTTTGGTCTCGGACGCCCTGGCCGTGCCACTGGCAGCGGTCACCGGCGCCAGCCGAGCTGCTGCTTGGCGAGCTCGCTCATCATGTCGGGTTGCCACGGGGGGTCCCAGACGATGTCGACCGAAGTCTCGTCGACGCCCGGCGCACCGACCAGGTTGCGGCGGATCTCGTCGTCGATGTAGCCGCTCAACGGACAACCCGGCGTGGTCAACGTCATGCGCACGTACAGCACACGTTCGGCCAACCGGACGCCGTAGATGAGGCCGAGATCAACAATGTTGACGCCGAGTTCGGGGTCGATGACCTCGTGCAATAGCTCGAGAACGAGGCTGAGATCCGGTTCGCCGGCGAGCCACCCGGTGACAGGTAACGCTCGTGATTGCTCGTTCGTCGTCGTCGCCATGTAGGCCAGTTTTACACAGCCGGTCTAGTAAAAACAATGGACGGCCGTCCAATCGTCTGCTTCGGCTAGTTTCGTAGGCATGATCGGCTTGGTGTGGCGCTTCGCATGATGGTAAAAAATAACTACACAACGAGGTGGACGAGAACCTGGAGCGAACAGACAGCTAAGTAACAGGCAGCGTAGGGAAGTGGCGGCGATGATCGTGGCAGCGACGGCTCGCGGAGCACGAGTCGGCGATAGACATACCAACGCCCACGCGCCATTGCTGGTGCAGCTGTCCGACCTCGTTGATCAGTTGCTGAAAGCGACCGCGGCGCATGAGTGGCCCACAGTCGAACTGCACCGGCTCGTCAGCTTCCTTCGGTCCGACGTCATGCGGCAAATCGCTCGCGAAGAACTCGTGCTGTTGCGTTCTCGCGGCGCGTCGTCCACCGTTGCGCAACTTGGTCGCGACCACGCGCGGTTGTGTGCGGTCACCGAGGTGCTCGAACGAGCCGCGGCAGGCGAGGGCAGCGGCTCGATAGAAGAACTCGAGGCGACGGCTCGGAGCCTCGTCATCCAGCTCGAACGCCATATCCGCGTAGAGCGCGAGCTGCTAGGAGCGTTGGAACCCCGCTGAGCACTGTCGACTAATCACTTTGTGGGAAGCCGCGCGAGGTAGTGCATCACGCCGTTGACGCGCTCGGCCTCTCGCGGGCTGGTGTCGCGCAGCACCCACCATGCTCGAGCCGCCATCTTGCTAGCGGCGACCGGCTGCCCGGCCGCGCCTAGTGCGCGCAGCGCTTTCACCAATAACTCGGTGGTGTCGGCAAGCACGTCGCCGCCGGCTCGCCCTGTGGTGTCGGCTCGGAGTGGGCTGTCACTTCGGACGGCGCCGTCCGTTTCCGCTGTCATGGAACCTTCTCTGTTCAGGCCGTAGCTATTTATACAACGTCGCTCGTAACAATACACGCAGCAAACTTTCGGAAACTCCCGATAAGAAGTGCTCGATCGCCAAGCCTGATCCGGCGCCCATACCCTATTGACGTCGCAACGGGAGCGAGTTTAGGTTGCCGGTAGCTACCGGAAATACACCGAAAGTTTCGGATCTTGCAGCCTCGCATTCTGCAGGCCCTGTGACCCCCATCCGCTCTCATTCCGAGGAGCCCGATGTGAACGTTCGTCGTCTCATCGCAGTTTGCGCCGCCGGCTTCGCGACCACGCTCGCAGTGAGCACCGCGGCCAGCGCGACCACCGGAGCTGACCACAGCGCGTCGTCCGACTCGTTGCGAGCACTTGCATCGAAGGTCGGCTTGCGCATCGGCACCGCCGTCGACATGGCCAAGCTGAACGTCGACCCTGCGTACACGCAGCTGGTCGCCGACCAGTTCAGCGTCGTCACGCCCGAGAACGTCATGAAGTGGGATACGACCGAGCCCAGTCCAGGCGTCTACAACTACACGCAAGGTGACCAACTCGTGGCCTTCGCGCAGCAACACGGGCAGTTGGTTCGCGGGCACACTTTGCTGTGGCACAACCAAATTCCGAGCTGGATCACCAATGGCGTCACAGCCGGAACGATCAGTGACGCACAGTTGAGGGACATCGTGCACCAGCACATCACCAGCGAGGTCAGCCATTTCAAGGGGAAGATCTGGCAGTGGGACGTCGCGAACGAGTTCTTCACCGACAGCAACCCATCCACCATCAACCCGAACGATTTCTGGATCTCACATCTCGGGCCAGGCATCATCGGCGACGCGTTCCGGTGGGCTCACCAGGCCGACCCGAAGGCGCTGCTCTTCTACAACGACTACAACATCGCCGGTGAAGACGGTTCGAACGCCAAGAGCGACGCCGTCGACGCGTTCGTGACGCAGTTGCGGGCTCGCGGCGTGCCGATCGATGGTGTTGGCGACCAGGGCCACCTCGACACTCAGTACGGATTCTCCGGCACACTCATGCAGCAAGACCTGCAGCGCTACGCGGAGGCCGGATTCAAGGTAGCCATCACCGAGGCAGACGTCCGCACATTCGTCAACAACGCAACCGACCAAGTGCCGACCGACAACCTCGCGCAGTTCGCGCAGCCGTACGAGTTCTCGCAGATGTTGAAGGCCTGCCTAGCCGTGAGCCAGTGCATCTCGTTCACGACGTGGGGCGTTTACGACGGCGACTCCTGGATTCCCGGGTTCTTCTCCAACCCGCAAGAGGGCTACGCGCTGCTGTATGACGTGAACATGGCGCCGAAGGCCGCATACACCGATCTGCAGCAAGACCTGATGCTCGCGGCACATGGGGCTCCGCATCGCACAGGGGTCGGTGCGCACGCCTAGAGACTGGTCGAACGCCCGAGGTAGGTGAGGTCGCCTGCCTCGGGCACGTCGATGACGTGAAATCCTAGGCGGTCATAAAAGGCTCGTGCGGCAGTGTTTTCGGTCAGCATCGACAGATGGACGGCGGCAGCGCCGTCAGCGGCCAGCGCGTCGAACATGCAGTTCATCAACGCCCGACCATAACCGCGCCCCTGATACGGCGGCAGCAGGTCAATGTGGACATGCGCGGGATACTCGGCGACTTCTGGCACCAGCATTCGCTCGGGCCAGTAGTGCAAGGCGATCATCTCGTCGTCAGGCGTCACAGGTTCGCCAACAGGTTGCGCATAACGGTCGGTGAGTAGCGGGATCCACTTCGCGCGGTAATCCGCAACGAAACGCGGCGTGTCGGACGTGCCGATCACGTAGCCCACGGCCTGGCTTGCGTCGTCGAGCACGAAGGCCAAATGTGGTTGCAGGTAAACGTAAGGCCCGGCGAACAGGTCGGGCATCAGATCGTCGGAGCTATAGATGCCCGTCGCGTCGCGCCCGGCATCGGCGGTGCGCACGCAGATGTCATAGATGGCTGCGTGATCGCTGTCGCGGTAGGGACGAATTTCGGGGTGCGCGGCCGTGGGCATGCGAACGAGTGTCGCATGCAGTGCGATGATTCCTCGGTGTCGCAGACCTATCGCGTGACCGTCCGCGCGGTCACCAACCTGAATGCGCGCATGCGCCGGGTGACGGTCGGTTCCGACAGCCTCGCCGGGTTCGCGCCGTGGCCCGGGCAAGACGTCGTCCTGCATCTGACCAGTGCCGACGGTGCCGGGGTGCGGCGCCGCTACACCGTGCGAAGCCTCGACCCAGGAGCGCACACGTTCGACGTCGACTTCGTCAGGCACGGCCACGGGCCCGGCGCGATCTGGGCCGAGAATGCCCGGCCAGGTGATGAGGTCGAGATATTCGGACCGCGCGGCAAGGTGCCCGTCTCCGACGCGGCCTGGCAGTTGTTCGCGGGCGACGAGTCGGCGCTGCCCGCGATCGCAGAGATCGTGCAGGCGCTCCCGAGCCGCACGACGGTGACGGCGCTGATCGAGGTCACCGATTCCGACGACGAGCAGCCGCTAAAGACGGCCGCTGCCCTCGACGTCCGATGGATACACCGAGCGCCTGCTGCGGCCGGAACGAGCGATGCGCTCGATCGAGCCGTTGAGCAGGTTGCGGTGCCAGACGACGGAAGGCATGTCTATCTTTTCGGCGAGAGCCGCGCGGTTAGGCGCTTGCGCGACCTTGTTTCGGCGCGCGGGGTGCCACCGGTCGAGATTTCCGCCAAGGGTTACTGGAACCTCGGACGCGACGCGCGAGACTGATCCATCCGGGCTGCGGTTTCGAACGGTGGTGTCTGGGAGCAAACTAGGCACATGGCCCTTGATCGCGGAACCCCACCCGACCCGTTCGACGTCCTGCCAGAAAAGCCGTGGTTCGAGCTTTCGAGCGATGACATTTCCGACGGGCAGCGACTCGACGACACGTTCGTCCACAACAGCGTCGGCGGATCGAACCAGAGCCCACACTTGCGATGGTCGGGCTTTCCGAGCGAAACGAAGGGTTTCGTCGTCACGTGTTACGACCCTGATGCTCCGACGCAATCGGGCTTTTGGCACTGGGTGCTGGTGAACCTTCCGGCAGACACGACCGAGCTGCCCAGAGGTGCCGGTGACGGCAAGAACCTGCCAACAGGCGCCTTCCAGGTACGCAACGACATGGGGGAGAAGATCTACGCCGGTTCGGCGCCGCCAGCCGGTGACCGCGAGCACCGATACGTGTTCGCGGTGCATGCACTCGACGTCGATCGGCTCGACGTCGACGATTCGGTGGCGCCAGCCATCGTCGGTTTCAACTTGGCGTTCCACACCCTTGCGCGGGGCGCGCTGCGACCGATCTACAGCATCGGCTGACGCGTGCGCGCATCTGCGGCATATCTCGACAACCGCAGCGGGCTCCAGGCGCTGTTGACGGGTGACGGTGAACTCTCCGACACCAAGGCTGTCGCGTTGCTCTTACACGGTGGCAAGGAAAACAGCGTCGATCCGACCGAAGCCAGGCAGTTGGCCGTCTTACGCATGGCACCGCTCGCTCGCCATCTCGTCAGCGTCGGCGCCGAGCACGGGCTGGCGGTCTGGCGGCTGCGGTTTCGGTACCGAGGTTGGAACAACGCCGCCGAGCATCCGATGGAAGACCTGTCCTGGGCGTTGCGTCAGCTCCGGCAGCGGCACGGCGGCGCGCCGATCGTCATCGTCGGTCATTCGATGGGCGGCCGCGTCGCGATGCGCGCGGCGGGCAAGGCGGACGTCGCTGGAGTCCTCGGGTTGGCGCCATGGCTGCCTGCGGGTGAGCCCATCGAGCAGCTCGCCGGAAGCAAGCTTCTGGTCGCGCATGGCTTGCGGGATCGCATCACCTCGGCGCAACGGGCGCGCGAGTTCGTCGATGATGTGCGACCGATCGCCGACCAAGCGACGTTCATCGGTTTGCGCGGTTGCGGCCACTCGATGTTGCGCCGGTCGCGATTGTGGAGCCGCCTTACTAGGCAGTTCGTGTTGCACGCGGGCATCGGCATCGAGCCGACCGCCCCGTTAGCCGACTGCATCGCCGCCGGCGAATGCGAGATTTGAGGGGCCGCCTCGACAGGTGTAGTCCCGTCAAAGCGACCCCTCAGCGTCTAGCTGGCCGCGACCTTCTTCGCTGTGCGCTTGCGCGGCGCAGCCTTGCGGGTGGTCGTCTTGCGTGCGGTCGTCTTGCGTGCGGTCGTCTTGCGGGCCGTCGTCTTGCGTGCTGGTGCCTTACGCGCTGCCGTCTTCTTGGCGGTGGTCTTCTTTGCTGCGGTCTTGCGCGTGGTCGTCTTGCGCGTGGTCGTTTTCTTTGCTGCGGCCCTCTTCGTCGTCCGCTTTGCCGCGGTCTTGCGGGTGGTCGTCTTCTTCGCCGCGGTCTTGCGGGTGGTCGCCTTGCGAGTCGTCGCCTTGCGGGCCGTCGTTTTCTTGGCAGCGGCCTTCTTCGTCGTCCGCTTTGCTGTGGTCTTCTTCGCGGTGCTCTTGCGGGCGGTCGTCTTCTTGGCAGTGGCCTTCTTCGTCGTCCGCTTTGCTGTGGTATTCTTGGCGGCGCTCTTGCGCGTCGTCATTTTCTTCGCGGCCGACGAACCTGCACTACGGTCATCGACCTCTGCGCCCGCGAGGTTCTTCTGCATCGAAGCGATTGCAGCCTTTGCGGCGCGTAGGTTCGGATGGTCTGCTGATGTGGCGAGGATCTGACCGTTCGCGCCTTCGAGTGTGAAGGTGTACTTGCCGGTCCGACCCTTCCTCAACACGAACTTTGCCGGCACACATGCCTCCTCGGCAGATGGGTCCGATCATTCGATCGGAAACGTCGTTACCACGATGACACTGCAATCACTCGGAAGCGAGCAACCATGCCGCGTTGTTTCACCACAATTTGTCGGCGTCAAACGCGGCGAGTTGTGCGCATGTCCGGGTGATACGTGAGGATGTGTCTATGAGCGGGCTCGTCGAACACATCCTGCAGCTCCCTGCATGGGTTGCATTGCTCATCGTGTTCGCGATGCCTGCACTTGAGTCATCGACCTTTCTCGGCTTCATCTTCCCTGGCGAAATCGCTTGCCTGCTAGGCGGAGTGTTGGCTTTCGAAAGCAAGCTGGCACTTGGGCTTGTCATTGCCGCGGCCATATCCGGTGCCGTCATCGGCGACAGCGTCGGCTACTTCGTCGGTGCGCGTTACGGCGACACGCTGCTCAGCAAGTTGCCCTCGCGGTTCGTGAAACCCGAGCACATCGAACGCACGAAGGAGATGATTCGACGTTTCGGTGGGCGCGCCGTTTTCGTCGGTCGCTTCACCGCGGCGCTTCGGGCGCTCGTTCCCGGCTTCGCAGGTGTGTCGAAGATGCGGTACCGCACGTTCTTGGCGTGGAACTTCGTCGGTGGAGCGTTATGGGCAACGGCAGTCGTCGTCGCAGGGTTTCTCGCAGGCGATGCGTGGCGGCGAGTCAGCTCCGACATCAGCCTGGTGAGCTACATCATCCTCGGCGCGGTTGTCGTGTTCTTGGTTGCGCTGTGGTGGTGGCGTCGACGAGGGAAGGCGGGTTCCGACTAGTGGGATTCGTCGGCGTCGCCGACGGTGTCGAGCATGCGTGCAAGTCGTTCGCGCACGACGGCGAAGTGTCCGCTCTTGCGATCCGCCACAGTCTCGCCCGCGGCCGAACTCACCAGATGCGAGACGACGTCGAACTCGGGAACCACGATGCCCTGGTCGGCATGTGCCGGGACGACGAGCGACTCGTGTGCCAGTGATTCGAGT
>JBOGEK010000161.1:0-3332 GCA_050743645.1 Acidothermaceae bacterium | reverse complement strand
GCACGCACCGGCAAGGCCGACCACTGAGGGAACTGCTCATCGATCAGACGGCGTACGAGGTCGACACCGATTTCAAGTTCGTCGTCGTGCATGGCCACCGTCACATCGTGTCAGCCGTCCGTCTTGTTGCGCCCGACCTTTTCGATGGCTTGCAAGCTGGCCCACGCCATTACCGGCGTAGCTACCTGACGGGCGCTCCCAGCTGCTCGGCATTGGCACGGCTGCTGTCGATCGCGCGACGGTAGCGATCCGCCACGACACCTAACTGGTCGACCAGCTGAGGCGAGTCCTCGACGCTGAAGTCGTGACCGAGCAAGGTGAGCCAGACGGCGAGCATCTGCGGGTTGTCGGAACCCGTTGTCAGCCGACAAGTGCCGTCGTTGATGATCTCAAGGGTGCCGGCGCTCGCAGGCAGCTTTTCCGCGACGAGTTCAGCTGGGGCATGGACGACGATCCGGCTTCGGTGCTCCCAGGTGGCCGCACCGACGGCGCGAGCAACGTAGGTGGCGACGTCTTGATCGGGTAATGCACGCGGGGTAAAGCGGGGGCCGTTTGGAGACTTCGGCTGCATCCGGTCGACGCGGAAGGTGCGCCAGTCGATCCGCTCGATGTCCCAGGCCACGAGGTACCAGCGTCGACCGAGGTTGACCACTCGGTAAGGCTCCACGTCGCGCCGGGAATTGGCCCCGTCGTGGCGTTCGTAGTCGAAGCGCAGGCGTTCCCGATCCCGGCACGCAGCAACGAGGTGGGTAAGGACGTCCGCACTGACGAGCGGGCCGCGGTCCGTGCGCGGCGCGGAAAGCGTGAAGGTCTGCAGCGCCTGGAGTCGGTGGCGAAGCCGTGATGGCAGCACCTGCTGCAGCTTCGCAAGGGCTCGAAGCGACGCCTCCTCGACTCCTTCGATCGAACTGGTCACTGCGGTACTGAGCCCGATCGCGACCGCCACGGCTTCCTCGTCGTCGAGCAGAAGTGGGGGCATTGCGGCTCCTGCGCCCAGCTGGTAGCCACCGGCTGAGCCTCGGTTGCCGTGGATCGGATAGCCCAGCGAGCGCAGGCGGTCGATGTCGTTGCGCACGGTGCGGTTGGTCACTTCGAGGCGCTCCGCTAATTCCGGGCCGGTCCACGGCCGAGTCTGCAGCAACGACAGCAGGCGAAGCAGGCGCGCAGATGTGGCGGGCATGTGGCAGATCATCCCAGCCCATTAGGAACGTTCAGTTCCTAGTGGCCTGCCACAGTGGTCGGCATGAGCGGTTCACCATTTCCGGTCTGCGTTCGTCCTCGCGCCGCTGGGCGCCGTAGATGACCGTCCGCGTCTTGAGCGATGCGGTACTGACGAGCGCAATGCTGCATCGGCAGTGGCTCGACCGCCGATGCCGCTGCACTGTCGTCGCCGCCGTGCGTCACTTGGTGGGACTCCAAGCACAGGCAGCCGACGCGCCGTACTGGGGTCTGTGGACCCGGATCGAGGGATTCGTCCAGAGAGACCTGACCGCCAGCTTGGAGTCGCGGGCGGTGGTCAGAGCGGGAGTGTTGCGCGGTACTCAACACCTCGTCGCCGCCGACGACTACCCGTGGCTACGAGGGCTCGTACAGCCAATCGGGGTGCGAAACCAGCGGGCTTCCTTCGGTCGGCGCACGCGGGATGTTGATCTCGACGCGGTGGCCGCCGCCGCACGCGGCCTCCTGCAAGACCGCACATTGACGCGACCGCAGCTGCGCGATCTGCTCGCCGTGCGCTTCCCCGGTGGCGACGCCGACGCTCTCGCGTGGTCCGTGCCGTCGCTTGTCCCTGTCGTGCACCCGCCGCCGAACGGGACGTGGCGCTCCGGGGGCGCGACGCCGTTCGCCTTGGCCGAGCAATGGCTTGGCCGCGCGGCAATCGACCTGACACCCGACCCGAGGGCGCTCATCGAGCGCTATCTCGCGGCTTTCGGCCCGGCGTCCGTCGCTGATGTCCAGGTCTGGTCGGGTCTTCGCGGGCTCGCCGAGGTGGTAGACCGCATGCCGCTCGCTCGCTTCCGCGACGCGCGCGGGCGCGAGTTGGTCGACCTGCCCGACGCGCCTCGATCCGATCTGGGAGCTGAGTCCGCGGTGCGATTCCTGCCGGAGTTCGACAACCTGGTGGTGGCCTACGCCGACCGCAACCGGCTCATGAGCGACGAGGTTCGGCAGCGGGTCTGTGTCGGATCGATGATCTTCCCGACGCTGCTGATCGATGGCCGGGTGGCCGGAACGTGGCGGCTGGTGCGTTCACCGCAGGTCATCACCCTGGAGGTAACGCCGTTCGCATCATTGTCCGCAGGATTGCTGTCGGAGATTCATGCCGAGGGCGCGCGGCTGCTGGCGTTCGCCGCCGAACCCGAGAAGCAGCCGCAGATCAAGGTGCAATCAGGAGCGGAACGTTCCTGATTGCTGCCTACGCTCGGGGATCAACCGAGTCGAAAGGAACCGACATGATCCTCGTTACCGCTGCGACCGCCCCCGTCGGCCGGGCGATCGTCGAACAGCTCGCCGGCGCAGGTGAGCGGGTGCGGGCACTGACCCGTGCGCCGCAGAGCGCCGACCTACCGACGAGCGCGGAGTTGGCTGTCGGCGACTTGTCCGACCCGGCCAGCTTGGCAGCCGCCATGGCCGGCGTGCGAACAGCTTTCCTGCTGGCCGTCGCGCCGGGGGTGGCGCCTGCGTTCATCACCGCCGCCTCCGAGGCCGGAGTCCGGCGGGTTGTCTTCCAGTCTTCGGGCGCCGTCGAGGACGGCGCAGAGCAGTCGAATTCGATGGCGGCGTTTCACGCGGATATCGAGGCAGCCCTCCGCGGTTCCGGCCTGGAGTGGACGTTCCTGCGACTGGCCGTCGCCTCGGCGGACGCCCTTCAGTGGGCATTCGATGTACCTGCGCAACTGCGCGCGGGTGACGTCGTCCGCGGCCCGTGGGCCGACGCCGCTGGATCGCCGATCCATCCGGCCGACCTAGCGGCGGTCGCCGTCGCGGGGCTAACTGACGACCAGCACGCCGGCCGCGTCTACGACCTGACCGGGCCGCAATCGCTGACCAACGAGGAACAGATCCGCCTGGTCGGCGCGGCACGCGGCCGAACCCTGCGCTACGAGGAACTCGACGAAGCCGCCGCCCGCGAGGCCATCAGCCCGTTCGCTCCCGCCGACATTCTCTTCGACACCTGGCGGCGGTACCGTCACGAAGCTGCACCAGTTACTGATGTTGTCGAGCGCGTCACGGGACGTCGTCCGCGCTCGGCGTCCGATTGGGCGGCCGGCTATCCGCTGTGAGCGCTGGCGCGGCGACGACGGCCCGGGCGATCGACGCGCCGCTGGCAC
>JBOGEK010000160.1:0-5295 GCA_050743645.1 Acidothermaceae bacterium | reverse complement strand
GGTTACCGAATTCGGGTCAGCTGAATCCGATCGACCAGGCTGAGTTGCCTACGCACACGCATCTTTCGGTGATCGATGCGATCTGGGACCACAATGGCGCAGCGTTCAGTGATTCCCTCAAGCATCTGGTCATGCCGGCTCTCACGCTGGGTTTGCTGCTGTGCGGCGTGGTGATCCGCCTGATCCGCACGAACATCATCCAGACGTTGAAGGGTGACTACGTCGAAGCGGCCAGAGCCCGCGGAGTCTCAGAAGGGCGCGTCGTGCTGAGGCACGCGTTTCGCAACGCACTCGTGCCCGTTGTCACGGTGATGGGATTGCAAGTCGCATTGCTGCTCTCGGGGGCAGTGCTCACCGAGGAAACGTTCAACTGGCCCGGTATCGGCAACCGGCTCGTGAGCTACCTCAGCAACCGAGACTACGTTGCGGTGCAGGGCATCATCACGGTTTTCGCGTTGGCGGTGGTGGTCATCAGTTTGCTCATCGACTTCGTGAACGCGGCCATCGATCCCAGGGTGCGCTACTAATGACGCGCCCCGGTGAGCACAGGGTGAGGTACTGATGACCGCGCCGAGCGTCGCCGAGTCGGGTGGCGGTTCGATCCTCGAACCCACGCCGACACCCTCTGATCGTCGACAGGGTCCGATCAACCGGCTGTGGCAACAAGTCAAGCAAGCGCAGGGGTTTTCGAAGTGGCTGCTGTGGGTCGGTGCTGCGATCACTGTCATTTTCGTGGTACTCGCGGTGTTCGCGCCGCTGATCGCGCCTTACGGCTTCGACCAATACACCAGCGGGGGAGTGCGGTTCCCGAAGCAGGCAGCACCGAGCAGTGGGCACTGGTTCGGTACGAACGTGCGGTCGGTCGATGTGTTGTCAGTCGTGATTTACGGTTCGCGCACGGCGATCGAGGTCGTTGTGCTCGCCGTGATGTTCAGCCTCCTCGTCGGCGTGCCACTCGGGTTGATCTCGGGTTATTACGGCGGCTGGCTCGACCGAGTACTCGTGCTCATCATGGACGCACTCTTCGCGTTTCCCTACCTGCTGCTCGCTATCGTCATCGCATTCCTGCTGCAAGACAGTGTGGGCAGCGGAGTGTTGACGGCGGCGATCGCGATCACGGTCATCTATGTTCCGCAGTATTTTCGGGTCGTTCGCGGCAGCGTGCTGAGCGCGCGTGAAGAGCCCTACGTCGAAGCGGCCCGCGCTTTGGGAGCACGCCCGCGCACAATCATGGGCCGTTACCTGTTCTTCAACGTGATCCAGTCGGTGCCCGTGATCGCGACCCTGAACGCGGCCGACGCGATTCTTACACTTGCCGGGCTGGGCTTTCTCGGCTTCGGCATCCAGCCCACCCAAGCCGCCGAATGGGGTTACGAACTGCAGCGGGGAGTCGCCGACATGGGTGCGGGCCTGTGGTGGACCAGCATTTTTCCCGGTGCCGCGATTGTCTTGCTGGTCACGGGACTGACCCTCGTCGGCGAAGGACTCAACGACGTGTTGAACCCGGTGTTGCGCAAGCGCAGCGGGAGGCCGGTCGTGTTGCCGAGACGTGTCACTCACGCCGCCGAGGAGAACGCATGAGTAGCGGCGATCCGGCAGCACCGGTGCTCTCGGTGCACGACCTTCGGGTTTGGTACGGCACCGAACGTGGCCCGGTCCGTGCGGTCGACGGCGTGTCGTTCGACGTCCGGCCCGGCGAGACGTTGGGTCTGGTCGGCGAGTCCGGCTGCGGAAAGTCCAGCCTGGGCAGAGGAATTCTGGGCTTACTGCCGAGTGGTTCCGCTACCGACGGTAGCGTTCGGTTCCGTGACCGCGAACTCGTCGGGGTTCGACAAAGCGAGATGCGCGAAATGCGTGGAGCCCAAATGGGTCTCATCTTCCAAGAGCCGATGACGCGCCTCGATCCGTTGATGCGCATCAGCGAGCACTTCGCCGAGACGCTGCATGCGCACGAACCTGACTTGAGTCGACAACAAATCGACTCGCGGTCGATTGACACGCTGCGGCGCATGGGGATTCCGCCGACGAGATACCGGCACTATCCGCACGAGTTCTCAGGCGGTATGCGTCAACGCATCATGATTGCGCTTGCGCTGGTCTTGCAGCCGGCGTTCGTCGTCGCCGACGAACCGACAACGGCGCTCGACGTTTTGGTCGAAGCGCAAATCCTTGCGATCCTGCACGATCTCAAGCGCAACTTCGACACCGCGCTGCTTTTGATTACGCACAATCTCGGCATCGTCGCCGAAGCCTGCGAGCGGGTAGCCGTCATGTATGCCGGAAAGATCGTCGAAGAAGGCGATGCACGGCAGGTGTTCTCCGAACCAGCCCACCCCTACACGCGTGAGTTACTGCGTTCGACGATCTCGCTGTCGACGACCGAACTGCACTACATCCCGGGTGCGCCACCAGACCTCGTCGATCCGCCGTCCGGTTGCCGCTTCCACCCGCGCTGCCCCGACGCCATGCAGGTGTGCCCGCGGATCGACCCTGTTGAGGTGCGAACGCCGACGGGCGAACGCGTTTCTTGCTGGCTGCACGGACCCGAATCGCTGATCCCGCCAGGCGGAACCGCCCCTTTGCAACGAGAGGAGCTGGCCAGTGCCGACGAAGCCTGACGATCTCTTGGACGCCGACGTCTCGGCAGGCGCTCTCGGGTCGCGCCCGGTCGTGCTCGACGTCCGCGATTTGCGAGTGCATTTCGCACTGCGCGGCGGCTTTGCCGACCGTTTGCTCGGCCGTTCTTCCGGCTCGGTAAAGGCGGTCGACGGTGTCTCGTTCACGCTGCACAAGGGCGAGGTACTCGGCCTGGTCGGCGAATCCGGCAGCGGCAAGACGACGACGGCTCGTGCGCTGCTCGGGCTCGCTCCGATCACCGGCGGCAGTGTCGTCTTCGATGCTGGAGCGGAGGCGGGTGGCCGGATTGAACTTACGCATTTGCGCGAACGCCAATTCAGGTCACTGCGGCAGAAAATCCAACTCGTATTCCAAGACCCGCACGCCTCGCTGAATCCGGCGATGGATCTCGCGACAGCCGTGGCGCATCCCTTGAAGATTCACAAGGTGACGTCTGATCGAGCAGAGATCGACCGCCGGGTGCGGGACGCATTCGAACGGGTCGGCCTGTCACCCGCCGACCGCTATCTCCGCAAATTCCCAGCCGATCTGTCGGGCGGCCAAAAGCAGCGCGCGGTGCTGGCCCGCTCGATCATGCTCAATCCGGCGTTGCTCGTCGCCGACGAGCCGGTGTCGATGCTCGACATGAGTGTGAGAGCCAAGATCCTTGAACTCATGCTCGACTTGAAGCGCGACCTCGAACTCACTTATGTCTACGTCACGCACGATCTCGCAACCGCGAAGTTCTTCTGCGACACGATCGCCATCATGTATCTGGGTCGCATCGTCGAGATCGGACCTGCCGCGCAGATCTATGCAGACCCGAAACATCCGTACACGCGCTCGCTGTTGGCAGCGATTCCCGAGCCCGACCCTCGACGCTCGGTGACGCGGAACCTTCCACGAGGCGAGGTTCCCGATGCTGCCCGGCCACCGATGGGTTGTTCGTTTCACCCGCGCTGCTCCGCGGCATTTGAACCGTGCGGCTGGGAAGCCCGAGACGTGCAAGCGCTGCTCGAACAGCGTTGGACGAATATCTCCGAAGAGCAATACGAAACCGAGCGCACAACGGTGGCGAGCCCGGTCGAACTTGAAGTCGACGGCGAACTCGGCCGTCGGGCTCTGCTACCCGATGCGAAATCCGGGTTAGGCGCGGCCGCCGTGTTACTCGATGAGCTGAAATCCGCCGATCCCGACGAGCCGTTCTGGCGGGGCGTGCAATCTATGCAACAACGCCCGGACGGCGTCGAGCTGTTGTTCCGCGATCCGGTCGACCCCGGCCTGTTGCAACACGGGCCCGTGCAGGTTGCCTGCCATCTGCACGACCCGCGCTTCGCTACCCAAGCTGGGACACCACCACCAGCAGTTGAGTATCGATCGGGAGACGACACAACGTCGTTATCGAATGGGGCTTGATTAGTCGGCGTCGGCCACTATCCTGTCCCGGATCTCTGAATTTCGAAACACGGCCACCCGCCCGGCACCTCGTCGGATTGGGGCCAATGCACCGGGCCAATGCACCGGGCCAATGCACCGCTTGGACATGGAGGCATCGCAATGCACGTCACGCTTGCAGGGGTTGTCCTGTTCCTGCACATCTCCGTTGCGATCATCGCGTTCATGATGGCGGGCGTGCTGCACGCCGCGTTCCAGGTTCTTGCGCGCGCTCGCGATCTCCGCGAAGCCCGGTCCTGGGCGATCCTGTTGCATCGACTCGACCCACTCTTGCCCGTGTCCGCACTTGTCCTATTGGGTTTGGGCGCATGGCTGATTCACCTGTCCGGCGGCGAGTTCTCCTGGCGCGACGGCTGGATCATCACGGCTGTTGTCTCACTGGTTCTGATCGAGGGGCTCGCGGGCGCGCTGCTTGCCCCAAAGATGAAGGCGATCGTCGGTGAAATCGCGCACTCGAGCGACGGGCCGATTTCCGAGAACCTGCATCGTCAGATCATTGATCCGATCAGCTGGCACATCGGGCACATTGCGACCTTCGGGTTCGCCGGCGTCGTGTTCCTCATGGCGGCCAAGCCTTCCGGCGCATGGTCGCCGGTCATCGTCGTGATCGGTGCAGCGATTGGCGTTGCAGTTTCGGCCGCGCAGCTACGCGCGTTGCCGTTGTCCGGTGCAGCTGTTCCCGACCAGCGGCGTCAGCCGGCCGAAACCGCCTGACCTCAGACAACGCCGCAACGACGCGGCAACGAACACGGCACCGCGGCAACGAACACGGCACCGCGGCAACGAACACGGCAACGCGGCAACGCGGCAACGAACGCTGCGGGCACAGCGGTGGTGGTGCCGAAGGTTCGCCGTCCACGTCAGACCTCGAAAGCAAACCTCAGCCCTCTTATACCTGGTCTGAGGTGTGCACCTGATGTCTGAGGTGACAGCGCCGAAATCGGCTAGTGCTACGGCAACCGGTTGACCAGCCCCGGGAACGGCACGCTGCTGCCCGACCAGCGGGCTTCCCGCACGGCTGCTGACTGCAGGGCAAGCGCCGCGGCTCGCTGCAGACTGCTGGTCGCGGCCGCCACGACGTCGGCGTATCGGGCGGCTGTCGCCTCTTCGAGCCGAGCCAGCAATGCGGCCGCCGACGCGTCGTCGGTCGCAGGGACCGGAATCGAGTACACCGCCGCCGGAGGTGCTGGCGGCGCCGCGGAGGTGGACGCGCCGCCCGAGCCG
>JBOGEK010000159.1:0-4762 GCA_050743645.1 Acidothermaceae bacterium | reverse complement strand
GGCATTCGGTGCGCAAGTCGAAATCGTCGGCGTCACGACCGATGGCGATCGCAGCGCACGCGCGAACTCACCGCTGTCAGAAGCGGGCGGTGTCGGGGTTTTCGTTACAGAGCTGCGAAATCGCTTGCTGGCCCGACACGTCGACGTCGTCGTCCATTCTTTGAAGGACCTACCAACCGGTGCGGCAGAAGGGCTCACGGTTGCGGCAATCCCGGTGCGCGAAGACCCAGCCGACGCTTTGGTTGCACGCGACGGTTTGACTCTTGTGCAACTGCCTACAGGCTCGACGGTCGGCACCGGATCGCCGCGCCGGGCAGCGCAACTTCGGTCGGCACGGCCCGATCTTGATGTGCAACCCTTGCGCGGCAACGTCGATACTCGTATCGGCAAGGTCGCGAGTGGAGCGCTCGACGCGATCGTCGTGGCGGCGGCGGGTCTTGCCCGACTCGGCAGGCTGGGTGAGGCGACCGAAATCTTTGCTCCCGACGTGATGCTGCCTGCGCCCGGTCAGGGCGCACTCGCCATTGAATGTCGCGCCGAAGATGTCGCGATTGATGGCGGATTGCACGCATTCGTCGCGCAGCTCGACGATTTCCCGACTCGCGCAGCGGTGGTCGCCGAGCGTACGGTGCTCGCCGGGCTCGAAGCCGGTTGCACCGCCCCCGTCGGTGCGCTTGCCTCGGTGCGCGGCCCGCGCGGGTCGCAGGATTTGCATCTTGTCGCGGTAGTCGTCAGCGTCGACGGCGTAACCGCGATTCGCGGGTCGGCTACCGGTTCAGCAGCCGACCCCGAAGATGTCGGACGCCGGTTGGCGGCCGACTTGCTCGAGGCGGGCGCCGCCGATGTCGTCGGCGCACGGCCATGAGTTCTACTGCACGCTCTTCACGCATTCGCTACAGGCTCTGTAGTCGGCACAGAATAGGACGGCGATGAGGTCAATGCCCAAGCAGGCGGGCACCGTGGCATTCGTTGGAGCAGGTCCGGGCGATCCCGGCTTGCTCACTTTGCGCGCCGTCGAGTTACTCGGCCGCGCCGAGGTCGTGGTCACCGACGCGCAACTGGCGCACGAGATAACCCGGCATTTTGCCGACGACGTCACGATCGTCGACCTCTCGGCGGTCGAATCCGACCGCCCGCTCACCACGGCCGAGCGCGCCAAGGCCGTTGTCGAGGCGGCGAAGTCGGGAAAGGCAGTCGCGCGGTTGATCGCGGGCGACCCGCTGTTCGACGGACAGGGCAGCGAAGAAGCCGCGGCCTGCGCGAAAGCCAAGATTGTTTTCGAGATCGTGCCCGGCGTTCCGGTCGCGGCCGCTGTCACGAGCTACGCCGGCATCGCAGTCACCGATGCGAAGCATCGTGAAGTTCGAGTCGCCGACGCAGGTCCCGGAGCAGCGTCCAGCCCGGATTGGCGGTCGATCGCGAGCGGTTCACAAACGCTGGTGCTCACCGGCGTCGAGTCGTTCGGTGCTGTCGCAGACGCGCTCGTCGAGCACGGGCGTGCCGCCGACACCGCCGTCACCGCCACTCGCGCCGGTACGACGACCGAGCAGCACACAGTCGTTTCGACTCTTGCTGGATTGGCTGCAGATGCGAAGACGGCGGGTCTGCTCGGGCCGGCGGTGCTTGTCGTCGGCGACGTCGTGAAGAGCCGGGCGACCCTGTCGTGGTTCGAGAGCAAGGCGCTGTTCGGCTGGCGGGTGCTGGTGCCGCGCACCAAGGAGCAGGCCGGCGTGCTGTCGGAAAAACTGCGTGCCTATGGAGCAGTTCCGGCAGAAGTCCCGACCATCGCCGTCGAGCCGCCGCGCACCCCGCAGCAGATGGAGCGCGCCGTTCGTGGGCTGGTCACCGGTCGCTACGAATGGATCGCGTTCACCTCGGTGAACGCGGTTCGCGCCGTCCGCGAGAAGTTCGAAGAATATGGTCTCGACGCGCGCGCGTTTTCTGGCATCAAGGTGGCAGCCGTCGGCGAGCAGACCGCTGCATCGCTGATCGCGTTCGGAGTGAAGCCCGATCTCGTTCCGTCAGGTGATCAGTCGGCGGCGGGTCTGCTCGAAGATTTCCCCCCGTACGACGACATTCTCGACCCGATCAACCGGGTGTTCTTGCCTCGCGCCGACATCGCGACCGAAACGCTTGTTGCGGGACTGGTCGAGCTCGGCTGGGAGGTCGACGACGTCACGGCGTACCGCACGGTGCGAGCCGCGCCGCCGCCGGCAGCCACCCGGGAGGCCATCAAGACCGGAGGCTTCGACGCCGTCGTTTTCACGTCGAGTTCGACGGTACGCAACCTGGTCGGAATTGCCGGCAAGCCGCATGCCACGACCGTGATCGCGTGCATTGGGCCGCAGACCGCGAAGACGGCAGAAGAGCACGGCCTGCGTGTCGATGTGCTGGCCGACGAACCGTCGGTCGGCGCACTCGCTGACGCACTCGCTGCCTTCGGCCTCGCCCAGCGGCTCGCGGCAGAAGCCAATGGCGAGTGGACCGGCAAGCCGGGTCGGCCCAAGGCGAACGCGCGGCGCAAGGCGAAGTAGGCCAATGACAGTCGGGCCGATCCGTCCACGCCGGTTGCGTCGCACGCCCGCGATGCGTCGACTGGTGGCGCAGACGCGGCTAGCGGCGTCCGACTTGGTCTTGCCGTTGTTCGTCAAAGAAGGCATTTCTGCGCCGGCACCGATCGAATCGATGCCGGGCGTCGTGCAACACACCCGCGATTCACTGCGCAAGGCAGCGGTCGAGGCGGTTGCCGACGGCGTCGGCGGACTCATCGTTTTCGGTGTGCCCGCAGTGAAAGACTCGCGCGGCTCGGCGGCCGACGATGCGGCGGGCATCGTGCAGTTGGCGATGGCCGATCTGGTGTCTGAGGTCGGCGATTCAACGGTGCTGATGACTGACCTCTGCCTCGATGAATACACCGACCACGGGCATTGCGGGGTATTGACACCGGCGGGTGTCGTCGACAATGACGCGACATTGGAACGGTACGCGTCGATCGCGGTTGCGCAGGCGCGAGCCGGTTCGCACGTGGTGGCACCGAGCGGGATGATGGACGGTCAGGTCCGTGCGATCCGTGAATCCCTTGATTCCGAAGGGTTTTCTGACGTCGCGATCCTCGCGTATTCGGCGAAGTACGCCTCCGCGTTTTACGGTCCGTTCCGCGACGCCGCCGAATGCGCTCCGAAGTTCGGCGACCGACGTGCGTATCAGCAGGATTCCGCCAACGCCGACGAGGCTTTGCGTGAGGTAGCACTCGACCTCGTCGAGGGGGCCGACATGGTCATGGTCAAACCGGCGATGGCATATCTCGACATCGTCAGGCAGGTGCGCGATTTCGTCGACGTGCCGGTCGCGGCTTACCAAGTGAGCGGCGAGTACGCGATGGTCGAAGCCGCCGCTGCCAATGGTTGGATCGACCGCGACGCGGTAATTCTCGAAACCCTAACGTCGATCCGGCGGGCCGGGGCCGACATCGTGCTCACGTATTGGGCGGCGGAAGTCGCTCGCACGCTGCGCGCATGACCGTCGGCGAAGCAGCCGTTCCCGAGGCGGTGCTCCTCGACGCAGGCGGCGTGCTCGTGTTGCCGAATCCGTGGGCGATCGCGGCCGTGTTGCGGGCCGCCGGTGGCGCCGTTGAACCGGCCGATGTGCGGCGCTTGCACTACGCCGCCACGGCCGCGATGGACGCCACGCGCGACCGTAACTGGAGTCACTACAACCGGGTATTCGTCAAGCACGCAGGTATCGAACACTCACGCGTTGACGAGGTTGCTGAGATTCTCGAAAGTCTCTACGTCGCGCCGGCCATCAGCTTGTGGAACGTCGTACCCGATGGCGTTGTCGAACAACTGCGCGATCTCGCGGCGACTGGCGTTGCGATCGCCGTTGTGTCGAACGCCGACGGCACGATCGAAACGCTGCTGCGGCGTTGCGAGATCCCGTTCGATGTCGTGATCGACTCGACGGTCGTCGGTTACGCAAAGCCCGAGCCCGAGATTTTCGGCTTCGCCTTGGAGAAACTGAACATCGCGCCTGAAAACGCCGTGCACGTCGGCGATACGGCGTGGGCCGACGTCGACGGCGCGCATGCGGCGGGCGTACGGCCGCTCCATCTCGATCCGTTCGGCGATTGCCCCGATCCGAAGGGCCATCACGAGCACGTGCGGTCGCTGGCCGACGTGGTGGCGATTGCAGCTGGCACCGCCTAGGAGCTGGCCGACTCCCTGCTGAGAATCCGAGTGCGCAGGTGCTGCTAGCACCAGCCTCGCCATTTGGGTGGCAGCCGGATTCAGCAGCGCAGCGATTCTCGGCACCGTAGTAGCAGGTCGAAACCTGCAACCACGGGAGAATGACGATGATCGAGGTCAGTGGCCTCACCAAACGCTACGGGCGCACGCTCGCGGTCGACAATCTGAGCTTTCGCGTCGACCCGGGGACCGTCACCGGGTTTCTCGGGCCGAACGGCGCTGGCAAGTCGACCACCATGCGCATGATCATCGGCCTGGATCGCGCAGACGCCGGAGTCGCACGGATCGGCGGCCATCGCTACGTCGAGCTAGAACAACCGTTACGCCACGTCGGCGCCTTGCTTGAGGCGAAGGCGTTTCACCCCGGGCGATCCGCGCGCGATCACCTCTCGGCGCTCGCCGCATCGAACGGCATCGCGGGGCGGCGGGTCGGCCAGGTGCTCGACTCCGTCGGCTTGACCGACGTCGCAGGGAGGCGGGTGCGCGGCTTCTCGCTCGGCATGACGCAACGTCTCGGC
>JBOGEK010000158.1:0-3206 GCA_050743645.1 Acidothermaceae bacterium | reverse complement strand
GTGGCGTCGACGCCACCCGGCAATCGTGGTCGCAGTGGCAACGGCGTGCTTCCTCGGCGGTTCGCTGTTCGTGCTCTCGCGGGTCGACAGCGGAAACCCCGTGGCGTTCTTCGTGGCCTTGCTGGCGATCTACTACTCGGCCGGTGCATGGGGCCGGGACCGCGCCGCACTCGTCGCGACCGGCGCCGCCTTCGCGGCGATGGTCGCGCTCGACGCGACCCGAGGGCTGTTCGACGTCAACGGCCCGAGACAGCCGGTCGCTTGGGCCTTGTTCGTCATTGTTTGGGTCATCGGCCGCGAGATCGGCAGGCGCCGCGTTGACGTGTTGCTGCTGCAGGCGCAAGCCCGACAGTTGGAGCGCGACCGCGACGACAAAGCACGGGCGGCCGTCGACGAGGAGCGCGGCCGGATCGCCCGCGAGCTGCACGACGTGGTGGCGCACAGCGTGAGCGTGATGGTGGTGCAGGCCCAAGCAGGGCCACTGCTGCTGGGCGATCCGGAGAAGGCAACCTCCGCGTTCGCCTCGATCGAGCGTGCCGGCCACGAGGCGCTCGTCGAGCTGCGGCGCATGCTGGGCATCTTGCGCACCCGCGACGAACGAGCAGCGGTCGGTCCGCAGCCCGGGTTAGGCGCGCTGGACGGCCTGCTCGAGCAGGTCCGGAACGCGGGTCTCACCGTTGAATGTGTCGTCGACGGCAACCGGCGTCCGTTGCCCCTCGGGATGGATCTGTCGGCGTACCGGATCGTGCAAGAAGCACTGACCAATAGCCTCAAGCACGCGAGCGGCCGCCACGCATCGGTCTCGCTGCACTACGGCACATCGTGGCTCGACATCGACGTCGTCGACGACGGTCGCGGCGCAGGGACCTCGGTGGCCGAGGGCCCCGGTCATGGGCTGATCGGCATGCGCGAGCGCGTCGCCCTCTACGGCGGCCAACTCATCACTGGTCCGCGCGAGGGCGCCGGCTTCGCGGTGCGGGCGCGCCTTCCACTCAACGGATCGCACTCATGATCCGTGTTCTCATCGCCGACGACCAGGAGCTCGTCCGTACCGGCTTCCGGGTGATCCTCGACGCCGAGGACGACATCACGGTCGTCGCGGAGGCCGGGGACGGCGAGGAAGCGACTCGGCTCGCCGCAGCTCACACGCCGGACGTCGTCGTCATGGACGTGCGGATGCCGATCTGCGACGGCCTCGAAGCGACCCGGCGGATCGTTGCGTCGTCGGATGCCCCCCGCGTACTGATCTTGACGACGTTCGATCTCGACGAGTACGTCTTCGATGCGCTGCGAGCCGGCGCCAGCGGCTTCCTCCTCAAAGACGCCGGCGCGCACGAGTTGCTGCATGGCGTCAGGGTCATTGCCGCCGGCGACGCCTTGCTGTCGCCGTCCATCACCCGGCGGCTGATCGAGGACTACGCCCGACGCCCAGCGGGAAACGGGACGCCGACAACCGGGCTGAAGGAACTGACTCCGCGGGAAACCGAAGTGCTGCGCCTCGTCGCGACCGGCCGTTCGAACCACGACATCGCCCGCGAATTGGTTGTCAGCGAGGCGACCGTGAAGACCCACCTCGCACGGATCTTCACCAAACTCGACCTGCACGACCGAGCCCAAGCGGTCGTGCTCGCCTACGAGTCAGGACTCGTTCGACCAGGAGAGTAAGGCGCCCGGATCACGCGACGGCGTTTCGTGTAGCGCTGCCGCGCGCTCCGTCGGAGGCTCGGGTCGCTCGTCGGCGTCGTGCCCTGGCTGGAGGCCGGCGACCTGCGAGAGCCGAAGCGGTTGGAACGCATTCGCGGCCACCTCGGTCGGAGAAAGGACCACGCAAACGTGGTCGCTGCCATCGTCGAGCAGGGTGACCCGCGTTGCGACGAACCGGTTAGGGCAACTCGTTAACAGCGGGACGCCGTCCGGGCCGTCCTCCCAATCGCACCACGCAAACTTTTGCGTGGTGTCGCCAGACGTCGTGCCGAACAATCGCGGCAGTTCGGTACTCATCTCACTTAAGAAGTGGACGGCGAAGTACCGGGCGTGCAGCGCGACCCGAAACGTGTGATTGGCCTTGGATAGCCAGATCGCATAACGAGGCGGGTCGATGCTGCATTGAGTGTGGAAACCGATGAGGCACCCCGCCCGCTCGCCACCGGACACGGTGGTCACAATCGCCATCGCCGGATCAACTCTGGCCACTAAGTCGCTGAAGTCCTCCACAGCACCATGCCTGCCCCTCCACGGCGCTTCGCATTCGCATTCCGAATCTGCGTCAAATACAGACAGTGGGTTTCGGGCCGCGCATTGCCGACCGCAGCATTGCGAGAGCACGATGGGCTTCCCCGCAAACCCAGATGAGGTGAGGACTGATGGCCGCATCAATGATCGGACGCCGGGAATTGCTACGTGGTGCAGGAGTCGCCGCCACCGGAGCCGCCGTCGGCGTGCTTGGTTTCGCGACGCCGGCGATGGCCAGCGAGGGAGACCACGGCGAGAGCGAGAGCGTGCTGGGAAGTTGGCTGGTCACCCGACAGGACGAGGGGACCCCAGCCCCGACGATGGCGGTCCTCAGCTTCGCGGTGGGTGGCGTCTTCCTCTCGCACGACATTCAACCGTCGAGTACACCATTCAGCGGTACTTGGGCGGGTAACTCCTCTAGCTTCCGCGCGACGTTTTGGAGCGGGCAGACGACCGGGCAACCGGGCCAGCCAGGCGTGACCATCCGGGTCCACATCACGAACGGCCACGTGTCGCACGGAGAGATCTCCGGCTCATACGTCTTCGACGTGTTCCTGCCCGACGGCACGGAACCGCCCGGACAAAGTGGCTCCGGGTCGTTCACCGGAAAGCGAATAACCGCGTAGGTGCTCCGCGGGTCAGCAATGTCCTCGTGACCGAATTCGCTAATTTGCCGACAGATCCGAGGACATTACTGACCGCGCGAGCATGGCGTATTCCGACCGCTGAGCAGCGCTGCTTCAGGGGCGAACGACCGAAGCCGAGACTCCTCATATGGCTGCGGCACCTGCGCGAAGACGTCAGCTAGCAGCGATCCCGCTGCTTTGCTTGGGCGGTCTGCTCGCCGTCGCTGATTTCTTCCTGCTTGGTATCGCCGTTGCTTTCGGTCCCGACGGGTTTGGCGGCGACGGCACCGTGAGTTCCGGCCGCGCCGCCACAGCGCATTCAGGGATTTTGGCAGGCGCGCTCGGTCT
>JBOGEK010000157.1:0-3434 GCA_050743645.1 Acidothermaceae bacterium | reverse complement strand
GCGCCGGGCTGTGGGCGTTGATCATCGCGGCGATGATGGTGATCTCGTCGAGCAGCGTGTTGCGTCAACAGGTGTTACGCGACCGAATCCCGACGCTCAACGCGCGAACGCTCACCCGGCGAGCGCTGCCGGTCGCCGCCGACCTGCCGATTTCGGAGGCAGTCCGGCGAGCACACGAAGTGCAAGCCCGCGGACTCGTCGTGGTCGACGGCAACGGTCATCCGACCGGGGTCGTCAACGAGGCAGCAGTCACCGCAACCCCCGAAGCGCGCAGGCCGTGGGTAAATGTTGGCGCGGTGGCGCGCGGGCTCGGTCCCGATCAGTTCGTTGACGCGCAACTCGTCGGCGAGGAGCTGCTGAAACATCTGCAGCAGGCGCCGGCCGCCGAATACGTCGTCGTGGAGGTCGACGGAAGCGTCTACGGCGTGCTTGCGGCGTCCGACGTGGCGGCCGCCCTGCGCGGATGACGCGATTGGTTCCGTGGGCCGAGCGGCCGCCGCTGTTCGTTCCCGCCCGCGCGCGGGCGATAACCTTCGGCCATGACCGACGCCGGCTCGCCCATTTCACCGACGACGATCAATCCGATATCGATCAAGCGTGGTCCGTTCGCACCAGGGGATCAGGTGCAGATCACCGATCCGAAGGGCCGCCGGCACACCGTCGTATTGCAGCCGGGCAAGCAGTTCCACACCCACCAAGGGGCGATTGAGCACGACGCCTTGATCGGGTCGCCCGAAGGTGCCGTCGTCTCGTCGACCGGAGGCACGGATTACCTGGCGTTTCGGCCGCTACTACACGATTTCGTGCTGTCGATGCCGCGCGGGGCGACCGTCGTCTACCCGAAGGACGCCGCGATGATCGTCGGCTACGCCGACGTGTTTCCTGGTGCCCGGGTGATCGAGGCGGGTGCCGGGTCGGGTGCGCTCAGTTGCTCGCTGCTCCGAGCGGTCGGCGACACCGGCGTCGTCTACTCCTACGAGCGGCGCGACGATTTCGCCGCGGTGGCCCGCAAGAACGTTGAGCGGTTCTTCGGCGGGCCACATCCCGCATGGCGGCTGACGGTCGGTGATCTGGTCGAAACTTTGGACGCCGAACCCCTCGCCGCGCCGGTCGACCGAGTCGTGCTCGACATGCTCGCACCGTGGGAATGCCTCGATGCCGTCGCCCGCGCGCTGCTGCCGGGCGGCCTGGTCTGCTGCTACGTCGCCACGACGACTCAGCTCTCGCGCACCGTCGAGTCGCTACGTGAACACGGCCGATTCGCTGAGCCTGCGCCCTGGGAGACGCTGCTGCGCACCTGGCACGTCGAGGGGCTGGCCGTACGGCCCGACCATCGCATGATCGGCCACACTGGCTTCCTGGTCACGGCCCGCCGGCTCGCGGATGGGGTGGAAGCGCCGCCGCGCCGCCGTCGTCCGGCATCGGGGGCTTATCCGAGCGAACCGACGACCGCAGTGGTGAGCGAAGGCCCACATCGGCCCGATCTGCCCTGACGAGGCACGTCGGCACAGGCAGCTCGACGCCAGTTATTGCGCCTCGGGGCCGGCGACCTCGACGCCGTCGCGGCAGCGCACGACGTGAATGCACGCGCCAGGGCATTTCGTCGCCGACAGCACCACTTCGTCGAACGTGTCGATCGGCACCTCGGCCTGCGCACCGGCTTCGGTGAGCAGTTCGCCCTCGGCGTTCTTGACGTAGGCCAGACCGTCGATGTCGAACTCGAAGACGTTGCTGGCCTCTTGAACGCACAACCCGTCGCCGGTGCAAAGGCTTTGGTCGATCGACACGAGATACCGCTCGTCGGGAGCAGCACTCACGATGATTGCCTCCATTACCTGCTTGCGTTCGAACCGACGACCGTCGCTAGACGACCAGTGGATCAAAGCCTTCGAAACGGTCCGCCGAACCGATGTTGTCGCAGATGTCAGGTCGGCGCGGTTGCCGACGATAACAAGGTGTCGGTCTACCGCCGACGGTGACAAACCGTCGGTCCAACCACCGACGTTACCAAGGTGCCACGACGATCGAGGAGATGCACCCAGCCCTAGTGCTCCTGCCCGACAGGTTGAGGTGTTTCGACACGGTCGATGGAGGTACTCCAGGCATGCGCCGAGGATAGGCTCGACACGCAGGTCCAGCAGGGAGGTGAGACCGGTGGCCAGTCGTGATGACGCGCGCGACCAGACGAACGGATCGCACGCCGGGGGCAGCGGTGCCGAACGACCCGAGGCGGTCGACCAATGGCAGAGCCAGGTCGGAGCGCTCGAAGAAGAAGTGTCGCTGCTTCGTCGAAAGCTCGCCGATTCGCCGCGCAGTGCGCGCGCACTCGAAGAGCGACTTGCCGATGCGCAAGCGACTCTTGCGGGGGTCACCGGGCAGAACGAGCGACTCGTCGCCACCCTCAAAGAGGCCCGCGAGCAGATCATCGCGCTGCGTGAAGAGGTTGACCGGCTCGCGCAGCCGCCGTCCGGCTACGGCATTTTCTTGGAGCGTCACGACAACGACACCATTGACATCTTCACCGGCGGCCGCAAGCTGCGGGTCACGGTAAGCCCGGCGGTCGACCTCGATTCGTTGCGCAAGGGCCAGGAGGTCATGCTCAACGAGGCGCTCAACGTCGTCCTTGCGCTTGAGTTCGAACGCCAGGGCGAGGTCGTCATGTTCAAAGAGGTGTTGGACGACGGGGAGCGTGCTCTCGTCATCGGCCGCACTGACGAAGAGCGCGTTGTCATGCTCGCCGACTCGCTGGCCGAGGTGCCGTTGCGGGTCGGCGACTCACTGCTTCTCGATGCGCGTTCGGGTTACGTCTACGAACGCATCCCCAAGGCCGAGGTCGAAGAACTTGTCCTCGAAGAGGTTCCCGACATCGACTACTCGGCGATCGGTGGCTTGAGCGCGCAGATCGAGCAGATCCGCGACGCCGTCGAACTGCCTTACCTGCACGCAGATCTGTTCCGCGAGCACAAGCTGCGCCCGCCGAAGGGTGTGTTGCTCTACGGTCCTCCCGGCTGTGGCAAGACCCTGATCGCGAAGGCGGTGGCCAACTCGCTGGCCAAGAAGGTCGCCGAGGTCACCGGAAAGCCCGAGGGCAAGAGCTTCTTCTTGAACATCAAGGGTCCTGAGCTGCTGAACAAGTACGTCGGCGAGACTGAGCGGCACATCCGACTCGTTTTCCAGCGCGCGCGCGAAAAGGCGAGCGATGGCACACCGGTGATCGTGTTCTTCGATGAAATGGATTCGATCTTCCGCACTCGTGGTTCCGGCGTGAGTTCGGACGTCGAAAACACCATCGTGCCGCAACTTCTCAGTGAAATCGACGGCGTGGAGGGGCTTGAAAACGTCATCGTGATCGGTGCGAGCAACCGCGAAGACATGATTGACCCTGCCATCCTGCGGCCAGGGCGGCTTGACGTGAAGATCAAGATCGAGCGGCC
>JBOGEK010000156.1:0-10136 GCA_050743645.1 Acidothermaceae bacterium | reverse complement strand
GGGCACACGCGACATCTCGCGAATACCGCCAAGGGTTTTCTCGAGCTTGTCCTTCTCGCGCTGGAGAACGAGCGCTTCTTTCTTGGTGCGCTGGCCGTACGTGGCGCCGCTCTGCTCGAGAATCTCGAGCTCCTTCAGGCGCTGCAGCCGCTTGTACACGGTGGAGAAGTTGGTCAGCATGCCACCGAGCCAGCGCTGGTTGACGTAGGGCATTCCCACGCGGGTCGCCTGCTCGGCCACGGCTTCTTGCGCCTGCTTCTTGGTGCCGACAAACAGCACGCTGCCGCCGTGGGCAACGGTCTCCTTGACGAACTCGTACGCGCGGTCGATGTAACCCAGCGACTGCTGCAGGTCGATGATGTAGATGCCGTTGCGCTCGGTGAAGATGAAGCGCTTCATCTTCGGGTTCCAGCGCCGGGTCTGATGCCCGAAGTGGACGCCGCTGGCAAGCAGCTCTTTCATACTGACGACGGCCATGGCCGTGCTCCTGTCTCGCACCCCACGCCCGCTGGTCTTATGCGCGCGCGTCGCCGGGTGCTGCTCTCGGTTCTTCGCGGACGCCGGTTGGCGACCGCTCCTAGCGCCCTGATCGCCGTGCACCCGCGCGAATAGCTCGGGCACCGAGAGGCTGCCGGCTCATTGCTGGCCGGCGGAGTTGAGGGCGCGTGATGTAGGCCCGGCGTGCCGGGCCCCGATGATGCTGCGGTTGTGCTGGTGCTGCGGTTGTGCTGGTGCTGCTGGGGCCCGGACGAGTCCGAACCTCACCGGAAGTGTACGTGAGCGCCTTGTCGGACGACGAATCGCGCTCGATCCGCGCGGGCGTCGTCGTGGTCAACGTCACGTAGACGGAAACTTCCAGCTCTGGGACGCACAAATGTTTCCGCGCAGTGGGTTGCCCGAACTAATGAGTGAGGGCTCACTCATTCAGCTACACTGCCCGCATGGTTGCCATCGACCCCCACGCGCCGGCTCGCCGGGCGCGACCGCTGCCTCCCGACGAGCGGCGCGCAGCGCTGATCGGCGCGACCTTGGCCTTGATCCGGGAGCAGGGCGCCGAGGTCAGCACCAAGCAGATCGCCACGGCCGCGGCGGTTGCCGAGGGAACCATCTTCCGGGTTTTTCCCGACAAGGAGAGCCTCATTCGGGCCGCGATTGACGCGGCTCTCGATCCGGCGTCCGTCGTTGCCGAGCTCGAACGCATCGACCCGGCGACGCCACTTGACGCGAAGCTGATTGCCGTCGCGCGCATCACGCAAGCCTGGCTCACCTCGGTGATCAGCTTGATGATGGTGCTGCGTAAAGCCCACGACACACACGGCGCGCCACCTCGTGGTGCCGCGCCATCCGACACGATCACGCCGATTGTCGAGCGGCTCATCGAGCCCGACCGAAAACAACTACGGGTCGCCCCATTCCAGGTGGCAAAGTTGATGCGCTTGATGGCGTTCGCAAGCAGCCATCCGATTATCAAAGACGCCACGCCCATGACTCCTGAGCAGATCGTCGCGGTACTCCTTGACGGCGTCCGGCAGCACCACGAACCAACGAGCGAATCGACCAGCGAAACAACGACGAAGGACGACGGTTTCCGATGCTGATATCACTGCTACGCCAGCATTTGCGTCCTTACCGGCGATGGCTCGCCGCGGTCGTGCTGTTCCAGCTGATCGGCACGATGGCATCGCTCTACCTGCCGAGCCTCAACGCCGACATCATCGACAATGGCATCGCGAAGGGCGACACCGGCTACATCCTCGGCACGGGCGGTTGGATGCTCGGTGTCAGTCTTGTGCAGATCATCTGCTCGATCACTGCCGTGTATTTCGGTGCGCGCACCGCGATGAGCTTCGGCCGCGACCTTCGAGCACTGATTTTCCATCGGGTAGGCACATTCTCTGGCCGTGAAGTGGCGCACTTCGGTGCGCCGTCCCTGATCACGCGCAACACCAACGACGTTCAGCAGGTGCAGATGCTCGTCGTCACGACGTGCACAATGCTCGTTGCCGCACCCATCATGTGTGTAGGCGGCGTGATCATGGCATTGCGCGAAGACGTCGGACTGTCGTGGCTGATGGGCGTCAGCGTGCCGGTGCTCGTCGTAGCGATCGGCCTGATCATCCGCAAGATGGTGCCGTCGTTTCGCTTGATGCAAAAACGAATCGACGCCGTGAACCGCGTGCTGCGCGAACAAATCTCCGGAATCCGAGTGGTGCGCGCGTTCGTGTGCGAGCCGATCGAGACGGAGAGATTCGGCGAGGCGAACACGAGCCTCACCGCAACGGCATTGCGCACCGGCCGGCTGATGTCGCTGATCTTCCCGACCGTGATGCTGGTGCTGAACGCCTCCAGCGTCGCGGTGCTGTGGTTCGGCGCGTTTCGTATCGACTCCGGTCAGATGCAGATCGGTGCGCTCACTGCGTTTCTCACCTATCTCATGCAAATCCTGATGTCGGTGATGATGGCTACGTTCATGCTCATCATGGTTCCTCGCGCAGCAGTGTGTGCCGAGCGAATCACCGAGGTGCTGCAGACCGAATCATCCGTGGTGCTGCCAAAAAGCCCTGTCACCGATGTTGCACCGCGCGCCGAACTCGAGTTCCGCGATGTGGCGTTCCAGTACCCGGGCGCCGCCGAGCCGGTGCTTCGCGGCGTCTCGTTCACTTTGACGGCTGGCCAGACCACTGCGGTCATCGGCAGTACCGGAACCGGTAAGACAACGCTCGTGTCGTTGATTCCACGGCTGTTCGACGTTACCCACGGAGCCGTCCTCGTCGACGGCGTCGACGTTCGTGAGCTCTCCCCCGACGCACTCTCACGCCGGATTGGCCTGGTGCCACAACGGCCGTACCTGTTTTCCGGCACCGTCGCCAGCAACCTTCGCTACGGGAACCCCGACGCCACTGACGACGAACTCTGGCATGCACTCGAGATCGCCCAGGCCCGCGACTTTGTCGAACAAATGCCCGAGCAGCTCGACTCGCCGATCGCACAAGGCGGCACGAATGTCTCTGGCGGCCAACGTCAGCGGTTGTCGATCGCGCGCGCACTAGTGCGTGAACCCGAGATCTACCTGTTCGACGAATCCTTTTCTGCTCTTGACCTCGGCACCGACTCGCGGCTTCGGGCAGCACTGCGGCCCGTAACGCGTGACGCCGCAGTGCTTATCGTCGCTCAGCGCGTTTCGACCATCGCCGACGCCGACCAGATCGTCGTACTCGACAACGGCACTGTCGTCGGGCTCGGCCGTCACGACGAACTCCTCGATAGCTGCCCGACGTACGCCGAGATCGTCGAGTCGCAGGTCTCCGCCGAGGACGCCGCGTGAGTACGCCACAGCCACCACAGCCGGCACAGCCACCGGAGCAACGCCGCGGCGCAGCATCGCCGTCACCGTCGTCATCATCGACGCCGCCTGCCGTCTCACCGACGACGATGCCCGCGCCGTCAGCGCCTGCGGTGATGCCGAAGCGGCTACCGCCAGCCGGACGACGAGCGGGCGGTCCGCCCTGGATGAACATGGGGTTACCTACCGAGAAGTCGATGAACTTCGGCCCCTCGGCGAAGCGACTTCTCCGGCTCTTGCTACCCGAACGGCTGCTCGTCTTCTGCGTCGTCGCGTTGGCACTGATCAGCGTCTCGTTCTCGGTGATTGGCCCGAAGATCCTCGGCCATGCCACGAACATCGTGTTCGCCGGCGTCCTCGGCAAACGGCTGCCTGCCGACACGACGCTTCAGCACGCCGTTGCGGCAGCCCGGGCGCGCGGCGACAACAACGTCGCCGACGTACTCTCCGGAAGCCACGCTATTCCGGGCCGCGGGATCGATTTCGCTGACTTGTCGCACGTGCTGTTGCTGGTGTTGGCGCTCTACATGGCGGCCAGCCTTTTCTCGTGGCTGCAGGGATACTTGCTCACCGGCGTCACGCAGCGCACGATCCTGCGATTGCGCGCCGATGTCGAGCACAAGCTGAACCGGCTCCCGTTGAGCTACTTCGACCGTCAGCCGCGTGGCGAGCTGCTCAGCCGAGTGACGAACGACATCGACAATGTCGCGCAGAGCTTGCAACAGACGATGAGCCAGCTGCTCACGTCGTTGCTCACAGTCGTCGGCGTGGTGACGATGATGTTCGTCGTCTCCCCGTTGCTGGCGGTCATCGCGCTCGCGACCATCCCCGCGTCGATGGTCGTCACGAAGCTCGTCACGAAGCGATCGCAAAAGCAATTCATCGCGCAGTGGACCCACACCGGTCAACTGAACGCGCAAATCGAGGAAGCGTTCACCGGCCACGAACTGGTCACGGTTTTCGGCCGCCGTCGAGAGATCGAGGCGAGCTTCGCGAAGAAGAACGACGAGCTGTTCAACGCAAGCTTCGGCGCGCAGTTCGTATCGGGCGTCATCATGCCGGCGATGATGTTCCTCGGAAATCTGAACTATGTCTTCATCGCCGTCGTGGGTGGTCTGCGGGTCGCGTCGGGTTCGATGAGTCTCGGCGACGTGCAAGCTTTCATCCAGTATTCGCGTCAGTTCACCCAACCTTTGACGCAGGTCGCGTCGATGGCGAACCTGCTGCAATCGGGCGTGGCCTCTGCCGAGAGGGTTTTCGACCTGCTCGACGCTCCCGAGCAAAGCGCCGAGTCGACTGCCGGCGTACGCGACACCGTTGCCCGGGGACGCGTCGAGTTCGAGCACGTCGCCTTCCGTTACGACCGCGACAAACCGCTGATCGACGACCTCTCTCTTGTTGCAGAGCCGGGTCACACGATCGCGATTGTGGGGCCCACCGGTGCCGGAAAGACGACGCTGGTCAACCTCATCATGCGCTTCTACGAACTCGACGCCGGCCGCATCACACTCGACGGCGTCGACATCACGACCATGCGGCGTGATGAATTGCGTTCACAGGTCGGCATGGTCTTGCAGGACGCCTGGCTGTTCAGTGGCACGATCAAAGACAACATCCTGTACGGAAATCCCGCTGCCACCGAAGACGAAATGCTCGCTGCTGCGAAGGCGACGTTCGTCGACCGGTTTGTGCGAGGCCTGCCTGACGGCTACGACACCGTCATCGACGAAGAAAGCAGCAACATCAGCACCGGCCAGAAGCAGCTCATCACAATTGCCCGTGCGTTTCTGGTCGACCCGTCGTTGCTGATCCTCGACGAAGCAACCAGTTCGGTCGACACGCGCACCGAAGCCCTTGTGCAGCACGCGATGGCGGCGTTGCGTTCGAACCGCACCAGCTTCGTCATCGCGCACCGGTTGTCGACGATCCGCGACGCCGACACAATCCTCGTCATGCAGAACGGGAGCATCGTCGAGCAGGGAACCCACGCCGAACTCCTCGGCGCCGAGGGTGCCTACTTCGACCTGTATCACGCCCAGTTCGTTCGCGCTCCGGCCGACACCGACGAACCGACGCCGGTACGTGCCTGAACGCTATTTCCACAGCTTCGTGATGACGCGTGATTCTCCACAGACCACACGCATCCAGCCGGACGACGAAAGCTGCCGCACGATGCTCTGACGCATGACGATTCCTCACCGGCCGCTTAGTTGGCCGCTTCGTTGGCTGTTCACCCAGTCGCGTTCACGGCTGGCGCTGGTCACCGCGGGGCGGCTTCTCGCCGTCCTCGCTGTGGCTGTGACCTGCCTGCTGATGTCACCGGCGGCACAGGCGGTCGCGGCGACCAGCGGCACGCTCATACCTCCGCTGCCGCCACCGTTCACGGTCCTGCACCCGTTCTCGCTGCCCAACGAACCGTGGCTTGCGGGAAACCGCGGCGTCGACCTGTCGGCCACCACGGGCGAGCCCGTACTCGCGGCGGCCGCGGGCATCGTCGTCTATTCGGGCATGCTCGCTGGCCGCGGTGTGATCTCGATCAGTCACGGCGCGATCCGGACGACGTACGAACCGGTTGCTCCGATCGTGAGTGCTGGCGCGTTCGTGAGCCAGGGCGAGGTCATCGGCCATCTCTCCGGCGCTGCTGACGCGTGCGGTCCACCGGGCTCGTGCCTGCATTGGGGTGCGATCACGGCGGGCGGCTACGTCGACCCGCTGGGTTTGGTCGGGCCGCCCAGAATCAGGCTCTTGCCAATCTGGGGCGCCGATGTGCCGCCGCCCGCGAGCAGCCCGACCGCCAGTAGCGCGCCGCCGCCCGCGCGCGTGTCGGGGTGGCGGCTCGGTCCGTTCGAGAGCGTGATGCGCTGGCCGTAGCGATATCCGCCGTCCGATGAGCGCTGCGGCCCCGCTGACCCTCAGGCGGAGGTTTGCTCGGCGAGTTTTGCGCGAAGTTGCAGAACGGCTTTGGTGTGCATCTGGCAGATGCGGCTCTCGGTGACGCCGAGCACCTGGCCGATCTCGGCGAGCGTGAGGCCCTCGTAGTAGTAGAGCGTGACCACGATCTTCTCCCGCTCGGGCAGCGTGTTGATCGCGCGCGACAGCAGGTACTTCGTCTCCTCGGTCTCGAAGACCTCGACGGGATCCTCCGCCTTGGTGTCTTCGAGCGTGTCGACGAGTGAGAGCTTGTCACCGCGCTCGCCACCGACGTTGAGCAACTCATCGAGCGCGATCACGTTGACGAACGACACCTGGCTGAAGATGGTGTGCAGTTCTTCGAGACCGATTCCGAGTTCACCGGCTACCTCGGCCTCGGTCGGCGTGCGGTGCAGTTTCGCCTCGAGCGCAGCGTAGGCCTTCTCAACCTCGCGGGCTTTGTAGCGCACCGAGCGCGGGATCCAGTCGATCGCGCGCAACTCGTCGATAATCGCGCCCTTGATCCGGCTGATCGCATACGTCTCGAACTTGATCGCGCGCTCAAGATCGAACTTCTCGATCGCGTCGATCAACCCGAAGATCCCGTAGGAGACCAGGTCGGCCTGCTCGATGTTCGGTGGCAGGCCAACACCGACGCGGCCGGCGACGTATTTCACCAGCGGCGAGTAGTGCAAGATCAGCCGCTCACGCAGCCGGCCCTCGCCGCTCGCCTTGAACTCTTGCCACAATTCACGCAGAGCGGCGTCGGCATCGAGCTTCGCCGCAGCCGCGTCTTCTTCTGCTGTGCTGGCCAGCACGCCGGAGCTCTTAGGCTCTGGGGTGCGCGCGGTCATAGGTAGCCCTCAGTCGCTCGATGGATACATGCGTATAGATCTGTGTGGTTGCGAGCGTAGCGTGACCGAGTATCTCTTGGACGGTTCTTAGGTCTGCGCCGCCCTCAAGAAGATGCGTTGCTGCGCTATGTCGCAAACCGTGCGGCCCTAGATCAGGTGCGTCGATCACCCGGGCCAGCCGCGCGTGCACGAGGCGTCGCACTTCGCGCTGATCGATTCTCGATCCGCGCATGCCAACGAACAGCGCAGGCCCGCTCGTCGAGTGGATCAGCGCCGGTCGTCCGGTCGCGAGCCAGCGTTCGAGCGCGCGGACGGCGGGCACGCCGAGCGGCACGCTGCGCTGCTTGTTGCCCTTGCCGAGCACCCGAACCACCCTGCGCGCTTCGTCGACGTCGCCGAGATCGAGGCCGGTCAGCTCGCCCACCCTGATACCCGTCGCGTACAGCACCTCGAGCATCGCGTCGTCGCGCAGGATCCTGGCTCGCTCGAGCAGGCCTAGATCAATCTGCGTCGGCGCCGGCTGCGGACTCGGCGGTTCAGCTGAACCGCCGCGCGTCGGACTCGGCCGCGTCTCAATCATCGCCACGGCCTGCTCGGTCGACAGCACCCCGGGCAGCGAGCGGTGCGCCTTCGGGCTCGCGAGCTTGAGCCCCGGGTCGTGCGTGAGCCAGCCGCGCCGCGCGCAGTAAGCCGTGAAGACCCTGGCGGACGCCGCCCTGCGCGCAATGGTCGTGCGCGCCTTTCCCGTCGTCGTCAGCTTGGCAAGCCAACTTCGCAAAACGGCGACGTCGATCTCCGCGACGCTTGTGCAGCGCAGCCGCGCCGCGTGATCAAGCAAGCCCCGGATGTCTGTTGCGTACGCGCGGACCGTGTGCTCGGAAAGCCCGCGCTCGTAGCGCAGGTGATCGACGAACTCGACGAGGACATTGTTAAGACCAGCGGCGCCCGCCGTAACCGCTGATCGCCCCTGCGGCGGCGCCGAGGTTGATGTTGATGTCACCCTGCCTGCTTGCTTGCTCACCCTGGCACGGTCGCGGGAACCGCACGCCGGGTCAAGCATCGGCGAGGGCGAGTTGAGCAGCGGATAGTGCACTCGACCCTCAGCACCGTGGCAGCCCGCCCGAGACGCGGGCTGCCCTCCCCGCCCGTCGTCTGGTCAGGTGGGCCACAGGGCGCGCACGGCGCCGGGAACGGTTGCCACGACACGTGGGGTGAAGAGCGTCAACTGGAGGAGGTAGCCAGAGATGATCGACATGGACAGTGCGGCGAGAGCCTCGGGGCTCGCATCGCGAGCTGTCGACCCGTGGGTCTGGTGAGCACGGACGACGTCGGCGAGGTCGGTACGCATCTCCTGGAGTGACTCGTCGAGCCGCTTGGCCACGGTGGGGTTACGCAGCGCCTCGGACCAGACGAGAACGGCGATGCCGCCCAGTTGGTCATTGGTGTGCTTCGTCTGGACGACGTCGAGGACCTCGGCGAGAGCGGCGCCGAGGCCGTCTTGGAGTCGGCTCGTGACCAGCTCGTGGATCACCGCCACGACGTCGCGCATGTTCTCCTCGGCGATGGCAAGGATGACGTCCTCCTTGCTGGCGAAGTAGAGGTATACCGCGCCCGAGGACAACCCTGCCTCGGCGAACAGGTCTTGCATCGACGTCTCGTGGAACCCGTTGCGGAGGAAGCACCGGCGCGCCGCGCCGAGGATCTGTGCTCGCCGGGCATCCCGGTGCTCTTGGCTCACCTTCGGCATAGCCCGACGATATCACAAAACGAACGTTCTTCTTGACAGTGCTCCCTCCGGGAGGCAAGCTGACCTTGTCGAAACAGAACGATCGTTCGTTGTCTCACATAGGGGTTTCCATGCCCAAGCACCTGCTCGCCGGACACCCGCCGTGGCGGCAACTGCTGATCGTGTCTTTGGCTCTGCCGGCCGTGGTCATTGCCGCCGTGTTGACGTTCGCCTGGCCGACCGCACGGATACAGCCGCGGGACCTGCCTATCGGGATCGTCGGCTCGACCCCGGGCAGTCAACGGCTCATCGACCACCTCACAGCAGTCGAGCCGGGAGGGTTCGCATTCCACCTCTACGCCGACGATGCCGCAGCTCGCGCGGCGATCACGAATCGCTCGGTGTACGGCGCCTTCTTGGTGACGTCCGGGCGCGTCGAGGTGCTCACGGCGAGCGCCGCGAGTCCCGCGGTCGCACAGTTACTTACCAACATCGGCGTGGACCTGGTCAGTGCGGCGACGCAACAGGCAGCTGCGCACGATCAACCTCCGATCCAGCTGACCGCGCGAGATGTCGTGCCGGTCTCCGCGCGCGACCCGAAGGGTCTGGTCTTCAGCTCATCACTGCTGCCACTGACGATCTGCAGCATCATCGTCGCGGCAGCGATCGGAGTTCTCGTGCGGTTCCGGCCAGCGTGGCGCCAGATCCTCGCCCTCACGGTGGTGTCCGCGGTCACCGCTGCGGGTGCTTATTTGATCAGCCAGACCTTCTTGGGCGCGCTCCCCAACGAGGGCGCCGCCGACTGGGCGAGCATCGCGCTCACGATGCTCGCGATGAGCGCCGCGACCACCGGCTTCATCGCGCTGGTCGGCGTTGGCGGCTTAGCCATCGCCGCCGCCCTGATGGTATTCGTAGGCAACCCCTTCTCCGGAGCCACCTCAGCCCCGGAACTGCTGCCGACCACGGTGAACCACGTCGGGCAATGGCTTCCACCAGGAGCTGGCGCCAACCTGCTGCGTAGCACGGCGTACTTCCATGGCAACGGCGCGGCTGGGCATCTTTGCGTACTGCTCGCCTGGATCGTGCTGGGGTTTGCCACCATCGTCCTCGGCCATCATGCGTCGATCCGATTCGCCGCCCACCCGGACCGCCAGGCCAAGCAAAATCCACGCGTGAGCTAGGCCACGGCGACCGCTACCGCACCCGATCAGGCATCCGTGACTGCCCAGACCATGCCGACATCGGTGTTTCGCCTGCCCACATCGGTAGGGCAACGTGCCGACTACCCAGGGAAAGGGACAGC